>SXJQ01000072.1 GCA_005779345.1 Actinomycetota bacterium | reverse complement strand
GCACCGGCGAGCCGCAGTACCAGAGCGGGACGCCGGACTCGATTCGTTGGCGTCGGTGGAGGTGGCCGAGCGCCACGTAGGTCGCGGTCGTGGGGAAGGCGTGGGGGGAGACGAAGTACTCGTCGGCGAGCTGCGCGATCCGTTCGCCGCCACCGCGCATCCCGCCCCGCACGTACGCGTGGGCCGCGACGATGTTGACCGTGTCAGTGCCGAAACCGTCGCAGAGGTGCTCGATCATCTTCTGCACGCGTGCCGCGTATACCTGGACGCCCTCGCCCGCCTCGAGGTCCATGAGCTGCTCGGCTCGCAGCACGTGATGTCGGGCGAGCCAGGGGAGGAGTGCGATCCGGACTCGTTCGCGGGCGTTCGACGCGGTGTCGACCGCGAGTTCGACGACGCCGCCGGAGTCGGCGCGGGCGACATGACCTGCGACGGTGATGCCGAGCTGCGCGAAGACGGGCCGCACGGCGTCGAACGCCTCCGCGTGGTCGTGGTTGCCGGACACGACCACGACCTGGGCGCCCGTGGCGCGCAACGCGAGCAGTGCCTCCCAGGCGACGAGTTGGGCGTCGGGCCGGGGCGCGGCGCTCTCGAAGATGTCGCCGACGACCAGCACGACGTCGGCGCGCCGATCGGCCGCCACCCGCGCGATCTCGGCGAGCACGCGGCGGTGCTCGTCGAGGCGCGACGCACCCCGCAGGGTCTTGCCGACGTGCCAGTCGGAGGTGTGCAGGATGCGCATCGCGCGGACGGTACACGGGGGGTGCGACACAGGAAGCCGGCACCGCGACGCTTGCGACGCCATCGCTTGCGACCCGAACAGTTGTTCGGTAGGGTCGGACGCCAGGGCAGGAGCCGAGGAGCAGATGCACGATGGGTGACACGACAGGCAACGCAGCGGGTGACGCGGTCGGCAGCGAGATCGCCGACCGTTACGAGCGGCTGAGCGACGGCCTCGCGGCGAAGTTGGCGCAGGTGCCGCCGACCGGGTGGGATCTCCCGACGCCGTGCGACGGCTGGACCGTGCGCGACCTCGTCGGTCATCTCGTCGACACGCAGGGAATGTTCCTCGGCTTCGTGGGGCGAACGTTGGGTGAGATTCCCGCGGTCGCCGACGATCCCGTCGCCGCGTTCGCCGGGGCGCGCGCGGTCGTGCTCGCCGACCTGCGCGACCCCGAACGCGCGGGCGCGGAGTTTGACGGCTTCTTCGGTCGCACCACGTTCGCGGCGGGTGTCGATCGGTTCTTGTCGTTCGACCTGGTGGTGCACGCGTGGGATCTGGCGCGCGCCGCGGCGCTCGACGAGCGGATCGATCCCGAAGATGTGGCGCGCGTGCAGGCTGCGGCCGAGGCGTTCGGCGACGCGATGCGCGGGCCCCAGGCGTTCGGCCCCGCGCTCGAGGCGCCGGCGGGCGCCGACGCGCAAGCTCGCTTGCTCGCGTTCCTCGGGCGCCGGCCCTAGCGCGCCGGCCGTAGCGCGCCGGCGCGCTAACGGCTCGGGAGCAGATCGAACGGGTCGTCGCCGACCTCGCCGGCGAGCACGTCGGTGGTCGAACCGCCCTGCTCGTCGGGGCGGGTCGCCCAGGCGGGGAACGGGAACTCGACCACGAGCGGCACCGGGATCTCGGGCTGCATGACGAACATCGTTCCGGGCTTGGCGATCGTGGCCCGTTGGCGGTGCGCTGCGGGGAGGAATCCGTATTCGGGCCGGACCGCCTCGGCAGGGTCGAGGCGACCGACGACGCGGATCGCGCTGTTGGAGATGATCCGTCGTTCGACTTCGCTCGCGGTCTGCTGCGCTCCGATGAGCACGATGCCGAGGCTGCGGCCTCGCTCGGCGATGTCGAGGAGGATTTCCTTGATCGGTGAGGTGCCTTCGCGCGGCGCGTACTTGTTGAGTTCGTCGAGCACCACGAACTGCAGCGGTTCGCGGCTGCCGGCCTGCTCCTTGCGTTCGAACGCGCGTTGGAGGGTGACCCCGACCACGAATCGCTGGGCGCGATCGGGGAGGTTGTGCAGGTCGACGATGCAGACCTGCGCGTCGTCGGTTTCGATCGAGTGTCGGGCGCCGCGCTTGACGTTGGCGAACACGAGCCGGTCGAGCGCTCGGCGCGACGAGACGAGCCGCCGCACGAAGGCGTTCGTGCTGCCCCTCGTGATCGCGGTTCCGGCCCAGGCGCGGTGGTCGGGATCGTCTTCGTCGGTGACCTTGCGTTCGACGAGGTCGACGAGTTCGCCGTAGGTGTTGAGGGTCACGCCGTCGATGACCCACGCGCCGTCGTCGCCGGCGGGATGGCCGAGCTTGAGTTGGCGGGCCACGTTGTGGATCACCATCGTGTACTGGTTCCGTTCGTCTTCGGAGTCGGCGAACACGAACGGCAACAGCTCGTCTCGGCAGAACTCCTCGAGCGTCCACCAGAAGCTGTTCACGCCGGTCGTGCGCGACGCGACGTCGGGGGCGGCGTTCACGTCGCCGGGCCGGGCGGGTGCGAACACGGTGACCGACCGGAACGCGCCGGGCTCGAGGCCGAGGTCGTGGTACTTGCTCCGGCGCGCCTCGTCGAGCTTGTTGTTGTCGTGATCGAGGAAGAGGAGGTCTTCGCCCTTCACGTTGAAGATGAGCGCCTTGGTGTGCTGCGCCGCGGCGCCGAGCACGTTGCCGTGGAACAGCGCGTAGAGGAGGAACGTGGCGTAGCTGGTCTTGGTGGCGACGCCGCTGATGCCCGAGATGTTGACGTGCGCGCCGCGCGTGCCGTCGATGAAGTCGAGGTTCGCGTACAGCGGACGGCCGTCGCGGCCGAGCCCGATCGCGAGCTTGCGTTCCATCCCGTCGAAGTAGAGGGCGCGATCGCGTTCGGCGCCGCTCGCACGGTGGATCGCGGTGCCCGGGGTCGGAGGGACGTAGATCTCGGGCTCGACGCGGGTGGTGAGTACCTGCGCGGATTCGGCGACCTCGGCGGGCAGCACGCCGTCGGCGATGAGGAACACATCGGAGTCGAAGCGCGCGCCCTCGTGGCGGGCGCGGACCTGGGCGACGATGCCCGCGAGCGTGACCGTGTCGCGTCCGGGCACCGCGCGTTCGCAGACGACGATGTCGTCGAGTTGGAGGTACTGGTCGGGGTCGATCGCGACCCAGAAGTCGAGCGGGGTCGCGTCTTCGGTCCCGAGCACGCGCCCGACCGGCCGCGGGTGATCGGGCCTCGGTTGATCGGGCCTCGGTTGGTCGGGCCTGGCCGGCTCGGGCAGGGGCGGCGGGGAGTCGTCCATCGTCGAGCGACCGTACTCGGGGCCGACGACACCCCCATGGGGCCCGGCGGGCGGGTCCGACGGTGTTGGACAGCCCCGAAGAGTCGCGCTAAATTGAAACACGTTCTATTTTCCTGCTCGTCACGATTCTCGGGAGTTGTCGCGCCATGTCGATGGAGTTCGGGCTGTTCATGGGTGGGTTCGTCCACCACGACCTGATGAAGTCCAACCCGAATGCCGAACACGACCGGCTGATGAGCGAGGTTCGCCTCGCCGAGGTCGGCGACCGGCACAACTGGAAGTACTCGTGGTGGACCGAGCACCACTTCCTCTACGAGTACAGCCACATCTCGGCGAACGAAGTGGTGATGCCCTGGGTCGCGGCGCGCACCGAGCGCATGCACATCGCATCGGGGATCATCAACATCACGCCGCCGGTGAACCACCCCGTGCGCGTCGCCGAACGCGTCGCCATGCTCGACCACCTGTCGGAGGGTCGCTTCGAGTTCGGGACCGGGCGGGGCAGCTCGACCACCGAGCAGGGCGGCTTCGGGATCACCGATCCCGACGAGACCAAGGCCATGTTCGACGAGGCGATCGAGCAGTTCGTGCCGATGTGGCGCGACGGCGAGTACGAGTACGAGGGCAAGTACTTCTCGGTACCCAAGCGCCACATCCTGCCGAAGCCCTACTCGAAGCCTCACCCGCCGCTGTGGGTCGCGGCCGGTAACCCGGGCACGTTCCAGAAGGCCGGTGAGATGGGCCTGGGCGTGATCTGTTTCACCGGCGGCACCCCCGAGAAGATGGCGCCGCTCGTGGAGATGTACAAGGAAGCGATCAAGACGGCGAAGCCGGTCGGTGAGTACGTCAACGACAACATCGCGATCACGACGAGCTTCATGTGCATGGAAGACGGCGACGACGCGATCGACTGGGCGACGCGCTCGGGCAACGGCCGCCAACAGACGCTGGTGTTCAAGTACCTCGACACGTTCCCGCGGCCCGATTGGGTGCCCGCGTGGCCACAGGAGATCCCCGACCCGACGCGCGACCAGATCTTGGCGGGCCGCGACGCCGGCGCCTCGGTCATCGGGACGCCTGCCGAGTGCGCGGAGGTGATCGCGCGCTGGGAGGCCATCGGCGTCGACCAGCTCATCATGGGCCCGTCGGGGTCGACCTACCCCAACGAGGTGCTCGAGCACACCGTGCAACTGTTCGGTGACGAGGTCATCCCCCGGTTCGACACCGACCCGGAGTTCTCGACCGACCGCTACCGCAAGGCCGCGGCCAAGTCCCTCGGCGACGCGTAGTTCCCCACGCTCGCTTCCCCAATCCTTCTTCATTGAGCGGTCCGGGGGGTTATGCACGCCGGACCGCTCAACGGAGGGGGGTTCGGGCCGATGAGACGCGCATGACGGCCGGCGACCGCAGCTGGGGGACCAACCCGCCCATCGGTCCGCTGACGTCGGCCGCGGCCGCCGCCCGCCAGGAATGGCGGGAGGAGCAGGAGGCCGCGACGGCCGAAGCGGCCGAGGCCTACCAGCACTCGCGGACCGTCGCGGACCTGTTGAACGAGAGCATGCGTCGCGGCGACCGCGTCGCGGTGAGCGTCGGTCCGCACCGGGGCGTCGGTCAGATCGTCGAGGTCGCCGCCGACCTGGTCGCGGTGCGCAATCTCGGTTCCGGCCGCATCGACTTCCAGCTCCGCGCCGAGATGCCGTGGCAGCTCGTCGTCCAGGAGCAGGCCGTGAGTCAACCCGCGGGCGACGAACTGCCGAGCGGGTCGTTCCGCGCGCGGCTGCTCGACCGGGAGGCCGCGGGCGGCGAAGCCACGATCGGCAGCGTGCTCAGCGCCGAACCGATCGACGGCCGACTGGTGGTCGGCACCGACCATGTGCGGGTGATCGGTCGTGGCGGCGGCGAGACACTGGTGCCGGTGTCCGCGCTCGCATTCGTCGGTCCCCGGCGCGACTGAACAGCGCCGTTCTGTCGCGCCGGGACCGGCTACTCCTCGAGTTCGAAATCAGAGGCCGACGAGGTCGCGGCTGACGTCCCAGAGGCGATCGCACGCGGCGTCGTCGCGGGCCCACTTCGTCACGTCGGCGACCGCGCACTTCACGAAGTACTCGCCGCTCACGCCCGCGACGAGCGGCGAACTCGCGAGGTGGATGCTGGTGAGTGCGCCCTTGGCCGGCGACAACGCGAACGGTCGGAGCAGTCTCATGCCGACATCGCCGAGGCGCCCGCCGTCGCCCTCGCGGGCGAAGTTCGAGCCCACGAAGCCGGGGTGCAACGCGTTCGCGGTGACGCCCGTGCCCTCGAGCCGGCGGGCCAGGGCGCGGGTGAACATCACGTTCGCGAGCTTCGACGCGCAGTAGGCGCCCATGCCGAATCCCGAATAGCGCCGCCGCTCCCACATCAGGTCGTCGAAGTCGAGGCCGTGCCGGGCGCCGCGATGCGCGCCGGAACTCACCGTGACGACGCGTGCCCCCTCGCCGGTGGCGACCAGCGCGTCGCGCAACAACCCGGTGAGCAGGAAATGCCCGAGGTGGTTGACGCCGAACGTCGTCTCGAACCCGTCGGCGGTGGTCGTGCGGGCGCGCATCAGGAGCCCGGCGTTGTTCACCAGTACGTGCAGCGGTTCGTCGCGCTCGAGCCACGCGGCAGCGAACGAGCGGATCGACGCGATCGACGCGAGGTCGAGCGGCATCTGCTCGACGGTGTCGGTGCCCGTACGCGCGGCGATGTCGGCCACCGCGGCTGCGCCCCGCGCGGCGTTGCGCACCGCGATCACGACGTGCGTGCCCTGCCGCGCGAGCGCGACGGCCGTCTCGAGCCCGATACCGGAGTTGGCGCCCGTGATGATCGCGGTGCGGCCGGCGCGGTCGGTCACTTGGATTTCTCGGTCGATTTCTCGCTCGACCTTTCGCTCGATTTCTCGGCGGCAGACGGCGAACGGTCGTAGCCGGGCTGGTCGCCGACCCACGCGATGAGTTCGTCGCGGACGAAGCGGATCTCGCGTCCCTGCGGGAAGCGGTGCGCGGGGATGCGACCCTCGCGCACCATTCGGCGGAGGTACTCGACGTGCACCGAGAGCAGTTCTGCGGCCTGTGCGGTGGTCATGATCGGGGGGTACTGGTCGCCCGTGGTCATGCCCGGAGACTACCCGCGGGCTCGGACAGCGATGTGCACTGTCACTCCGCATTGCAATCTCACACACTGTGAGGCAAGCTGGAGTCCGACTGCCGACCACTGTGACGCATGCCACAGGCGACCTGAATATCCGGTTCGCGGTCATTGTGCGTTTCACGCGCCCATCGTTACCGTGCGGCCGGGCACAACGGTCGCTGCGGGTGGGGAGGCTCCGATGACCGAACGACGAAGAAGCGTGCGGGTCCTGGTCGGGCGGTTTTCGACCGGGCACCTGCTGGTGTTGGCCACGGGCGTGCTCGGCGCGACGGCGACGCTCGCCGCCCTGCGCGCGGCCGACGCGCGGGTCGAGGTCGTCGTCGCACGCTCCGACCTCGCGGTCGGCGACCGGATCGGCGCCGACGATCTCGGGACCGAGGAGGTGCGCGCCGACGACGCGCTGCTCGCACGACTCGTCCCCGCCGCCGACGCCCCGGACCTCGTCGGGCAGGTGGTCGCCGCGAACCTCGGACGAGGCGATCCGATCCTCGCCGCGCAACTCCGCACGGTCGCGGCGCCCGACGGCGGCCGCGCGATGAGTTTCGCCATCGATGCGTCGCGGGCCGCTGGCGGGGCGATCGAGGTCGGCGATCGTGTCGACATCGTCGCGGTGGATCGCGATGGCGCGGTCGGCTACGCGCTCGTCGATGCCGAGGTGCTCGATCGCCGGCGCGCCGACGACGGTGCGCCGATCCGTGGCGGCGACTCCGAACTCACGCTCACCGTGGGTGTCGACGGCGAGGGCGCGCGTCGACTCGCGGCCGCGCTCGCGGCCGGTGACGTGACCGTGGTGCGTTCGACCGGCGCGGCGCAGATCGACAGTGTCGTGTGGTTCGAGCCGTTCGCCGACGCACCGCTCGACGGTGTCGCGGCCGCGCCAGCGGAACCGTCCGGGGCGCCGGGACCGGGCGCGTCCGATGCGTGAACCCACGATCGCGCTGGCATTCACTCCCGAACCGTGGGTGGAGATTCTCCATCGCCACTTCACCGACCACGGCGGCGCGCGAGTTCGCCAACTCGTCATGGATCCGTCGGTCGCGATCGACGACGACTACGAGGTCCTCGTCGCGAGCGCTCGGTGGCCGGCACTGACGCCGGGTCTCGTCGGTGAGTTGCACGACCGCGGTCGTCGTGTCCTCGGTGTCGTCGGTCGCGGCGACCGAGGCAGCCACGACGTCTTGGCGCGCGCGGGTGTCGATCGCGTGGTCGACGACGACGCGTCGCCGCTCGAGTTCCTCGAGGCGCTCCTCCTCCTGATGCCCGATTCACCGGTCGCTCCCGTGCTCGAACCGGTCGCCGACCGCTCGCCGGGGCGGCGCGTGGTCGTCGGTGGACCCGCGGGGTCGGGTTCCACCGAGGTCGCGATCGCGCTGGCCGCCGCGTTGGCACGACAGGGACCGGTCACGCTCGTCGACGCCGACGAGGTCGCGCCGAGCATCGCCCAGCGGCTCGCGCTGCCGATCGAACCGAATCTGCGCACGGCGATCGAAGCCGTCGAGTTCGGCACCGGCGAACTCGACGAGGCGTTGCAGGACCGCGGCCGTGGCCTCCGGGTGGTCGCAGGGCTCCCGAACGTGAGCGCGTGGGCGCAGGTTCGTCCGAGCGAGGTGCTCCGTGCGCTGCGCGCGCTCGGCAGACACGGTGAGACGCTCGTCATCGACGTCGGTCCGCTCCTCGAGGATCTCGCCGGCGTGTCTCGCGGCCGGTTCGCGCTGACGCGCGCCGTGGTCGCCGAGGCGGATGCACTCGTGGTCGTCGGCACCGCGGGCCCGGTCGGAGTGTCGCGGGCCGTTGCGTGGATCGCCGACGCAACCCTCCTGACGACGGCGGCACCGGTGCACGTCGTCCTCGATCGCGCGCCACGCGACGCGTATCGACGCCGTGAGATCGAGGCCGAACTCGAGCGGTGCTTCCGACCGGCATCGTGCACCTTCGTGCCCGACGATGCCGAGGTGGCCCGAGCGGCCTGGGCGGGGACGACCGTGGGTTCTGGCGCATTCGTGCGCGCGATCGGGCTGCTCGCCGGCGCGGTCGCCGGCGCCGACCCCGTCGGAAACCGCAGCGAGCGGGTGCGAGTCCGCTTCGGGCGGTGGCCGCGCACGGGTGCGGTGGCATCGTGACCCGAGCCGACGCGTACGACGCGATCCGCCGGCAGGTTCTCGCGCGTATCGAGTCGCGCCCCGACGCGGTCGACGATCCGGCGGGTGTTCGTGCGGCCGTGCAGGAGTGCGTCGAGCAGTACCAGCGACGGTCGCATCTCGGCGACGGCGTCGCGCTCGCGGACCCCGTCGACATGGCGGATCGCATCGTGCAGTCGGTCGTGCACCTCGGTCCGTTCACCGAGCTGCTCGAGCGTGACGATGTCGAGGAGATCTTCGTCGAAGGAGCCCGCGTCTCGTACCTCGACACCACCGGCCGGCTCCGCGGTCTTGCCGTACCGACGAGCGAAGACGAGAACCGCCAGATCGTCGAGCGGCTCCTCGCCGCGACGGAGCGCCACCTCGACGCGAAGCATCCACTCGTACAAGCGCGCGTCCTCGACGGTTCCGCGCGTCTGACCGCCGCGATCCCACCGATCGCCGACGCGCTCTCGGCCACGCTGCGGCGCTACACGGTGCG
>SXJQ01000071.1 GCA_005779345.1 Actinomycetota bacterium | reverse complement strand
CGGCAGACCGAATCGTCGCACCAGTTCCGCGCCGACGGCGATCGAGTCCTCGGTGGGGAGCATCATCGTGATCCCGCGGGCGAGGCGATCGGTGACCGCGCGGACGGTCGGCTCGGGCGAGTGACCGCACATCGCACCGGTGTCGCCGAGGCAGAGGTCGACGTACTCGATGCCGTCGACGTCGACCACGGTGGCGCCGTGCGCCTCGGCGGCGAAGAGCGGGAAAGTGCCCGGCCAGCGGCCCATCCAGTTCATCGGCACACCACCGACGAGCGAGGCACGCGACCGCTCGCCGAGTTCGCGCGAACGCGGGTGCAGACGCTCGAAGGTCGCCGACTCGCGTGCGAACAGCGCAGCCACGAGCGAAGGATCGATGCCGGACGACACGGGGACCACGATCGCTCAGTGACCGATGAGGCGTTCGGTGAGGGTGCGGCCGCTCGGGGCGCGGCCGGTGCGTGCGGCCCTGGCGTCGATCCGGAGAGCGCCGCGCTGCAACGCGCGTGCCGCGAGCCAACGCAACGGCTCGGGCTCCCAGTTGCGCGACCGATGCCCGACCATCGGCAACGATGTGACCTCCGATTCGGCGTCGGTGATGAGGTCGGCGAGCACCCGACCGCCGAGGTTCGTCGCCGCCACGCCCTCGCCGACGTAGCCGCGGCTCGTGGCGATCCCTGCTGCTCGGTCGTACCGCATCGACGGCATCCAGTCGCGCGGCACGCCCACCGGTCCGCCCCAGGCATGGTCGAACCGAACGTCGGCGAGCGACGGGAACCACTCGACCAGGCTCGCCCGGAGCCGTTCGTGGGTCGCTTCGTGGCAGTCGAACTCGGGGGAGATCGTGGAACCGTAGTGGTAGGGCGCGCCGCGGCCGCCGAACAGAATCCGACCGTCGACCGTGCGCGAGAGATAGTCGACCGCCAGCGCCGTCGACTGCACGACCGCGCGGTGAGTCCAGCGGATCGCCGCGAGTTGATCGTCGCCGAGGGGTTCGGTCAGCACGATCAGCGAATAGAACGGCGTGATCTGTCGATGCAACTGCGCGAGTTCCGTGAGGAACGACTCACCTGCGAGCACGACGACATCGGCGCGGACGTCGCCACGCTCGGTGTGCAAGATCGGTCGCGCGCCCTCGGTGAAGCGCACGGCGCGCGTTCGCTCGTAGATCGTCGCGCCCCGCGCTTCCACCACGCGCGCCAACCCGCGCACGAGCCGCCCGGGGTGGACACACGCACTCGCTCCCTGATGGATCGCACCCGCGATACCGTCGACGGCGAGGAATTCGCTCGCCTCGCGGGCGTCGAGACGCCGCCAGAACTCGCTCTCGCCGATCGCCGCGTAGTCGCGTTCGAACGTGTGCAGTGCGGCCAACTGATGGCGACCTCGGGCGAGCACGAACTCGCCGTCGCGTTGGTAATGAGCGTCGATCTCCTCCGCAGCGCAGACTCGACCGACCTCGGCGACCGTGTCGACCATCGCGTGGTGCACGGCGCGCGCGGCATCGCGGGAGTACCGGTGGGTCAGGGCGGCGGGTCCGGCCGCGAACCCCGAGGTGCACCACGCGCCGTTGCGGCCGGACGCGCCGAACCCCGCGATCTCGGACTCGACGATCGCGATGCGGAGCGACGGATCGCGGGCCTGGAGGTAGTACGCGGTCCACAACCCCGTGTATCCCGCGCCGAGGATCGCGACGTCGACGTCGAGCGAGGTGTCGAGGGCGGGTCGCGGAGTCAGATCGTCGCCGCAACTCTCCAGCCAGTACGACACCGCCGCGTATCCGCTCCCGGTCACGGCGGAAACCCTACGCGTCGCGCCCGCCGGTGCGGGTGGCCGCCAGCCGTTCGAGCGCGCCCCGCACCCGCACCGGATCGGTCATCCGGAACATCGGCGGAAGGCTGTCGAGCAGGGTGCGGCCGTAGCCGCTCGTGATGAGTCGCCGATCGAGCACCGCGACGACGCCGCGGTCGTCGTCGCTCCGGACGAGACGACCGATGCCCTGCGCGAGCAGGAGCGCGGCCCGCGGCAGGTCGAAGGTGCGGAACGCGTCGCGTCCCTCGGCCTCGGCCTGCTCACGGCGGGCCATCGCGAGCGGGTCGTTCGGACGAGCGAAGGGAATCTTGTCGATGATGACGAGGCTCACCGACGGGCCGGGAACGTCGAGCCCCTGCCACAGACCGAGCGACCCGACGAGACAACTCGTCTCGTCGGCCGCGAACTCCTCCATGAGCCGCGCACGTGGGAGGTCGTCGGGTGCGAGCACGCGGATGTCGGGGAGCGCCGCCCGCAGCGCGTCGCGCAACGCTGCCGCGGCGCGCAGGCTGGTACAGAGCCCGAGCGTGCGTCCACCCGCGGCGCGGACGAGCGCGACCGCTTCGTCGAGCCATTGCTGCTCGAACTGCTCCTTCCGCGGGTCGGGGAGATGCGCGGCGCAGTAGAGGATCGCCTGCTGCTTGTAGTCGAAGGGGCTACCGACGTCGAGCGCGTCGAACTCGGTGGGATGCTCGGGTCGGCGCGGTTCGGGTTCGCGCGGCTCCTGCAACGACGGATCGGTGTCGTCGTCGATGCTCGCGAACTCGTCGGGCTTCGTCGCCAGTTCGGCGCGCAGCCCGAGGCGCCAGGCGAAGGGTGCGAAGTCGTCGCCGAGCGCGAGCGTCGCCGATGTGAGTACCGCGGCAGCGCGCCCGAAGAGCGTCGAGGCCAGTGGCGGGCCGACGTCGATCCGGGCGACCATCAGCGCGGGCGGATCGCGCCGGTCGACCCAGATCGCGTCGCGATCGGGTGTCGCCGCGAGCATGTACTGCACGTCGCTGCGCGCCGAGTCGATGAGGCGCGAGACACGCTGTTGCTTCTGCGCGGCGTCGCCCGGTTGCGGGGACAACCTCGCGACCGTGTCGCGGAGCGACGCGAGCTGCTCGTTGAGCACGAGCAGCGCCGTGCGCAGCCCGGCAGCGTCGAGATCGACACGCTGTTCGTCGGGGGCGTTGCGGAGCAGTTCGTCCCAGCGGCGGGCCCGCTCGTTGAGTGCGATCACCGCATCGGCGTCGCCGCCGCGCTCGGACGTGAGCAAGGTGCGAACCTCGGCCGCGAGCCGCTCGAGGCGGCGTGGCCCGAGGTCGACGCCGAACGCGCTCGCGCAGACGTCTTCGAGCATGTGGGCCTCGTCGACGACCACCAGCCCATGGTCGGGGAGCACCTTGCCCGCCGCGACGAGGTGCTGCGCGTAGAGCGCGGTGTTGACGACGATCACGTCGGCGAGCGCCGCCCGATCGCGCGCCCGTTCGGCGAAGCAGGTCTCGCCGAGGGAGCACTTCTGGCGACCCGGGCACTCGCGACTGTCCATGCTGAGCGTGCCCCACAGGGCATCGGGCACGGGTTCGGCGAAGTCGCCGCGATCGCCCGTCTCGGTGACCTCGACCCACTCGTCGATCGCGTCGAGCAGCGCGTCGTCGGAGCGGATCCCACTGAGCACGCCGGCACGATCGGTGTCGTGTTCGGCGAGGCGCGCTCG
>SXJQ01000070.1 GCA_005779345.1 Actinomycetota bacterium | reverse complement strand
CGCGGCGGTTGATCGAACGCTCGACCAGGCGAAACGCTCGGATCCCATAGCGTGCTCAGATCCGCTGGTTCCACGACCGATGGTTCCAACAGGGATCGCCGCAGCGTCGATCCCTGCTCGCGGTGCCTCCCGCTCACACTCATGCATAGACCCCCGTACCGTCGCCATCACCGTCGTCATCACCGTCGTCGGGCGCTCGCCGTCGCGGTCGCCGCCGGCATCGTCGCGGTGTCGATCGGATGGATGTCGTCGCCGTCGAGCGCGGTGACCCTGAGCTTCGATACGGGTCCGGTGCCCGCGATGACCGGGCTGCACACCAAGGTCGTCGCCGGCGACTTCGACGGCGACCGTCGTTGCGATGCGCTGTTGTACGGGCCGGGGTCGTTGCCCGACGCGGTGTATCGCGGCACGACGAGCGCGAAGTTCGCCAAGACCGCGGTGTCGGTCACCGGCGTGTACGACCACATCGTCGCGGGCGACTTCGACGGCAACCGACGCAGCGATGTCGTGTACTACGCGAAGGGCACCGGTGTCGACGTGTTGCGCCGCGGTCGCGCCGACGGATCGTTCGCCGCCGCGCCGACCGTCGCGTTCAACGGGAACTACGACCGCGTGCTCGCGGGCGACTGGAACGGCGACGGGCGCGACGACCTCTTCTTCTACGGTCGTGGTGCCAAGGGCGACGTCGTGCGCCTCGGCACCGCCAAGGGATTCGCGGCCGGGCCGGCCGTGTCGGTCTCGGGTGGTTACGACGACATCGTCGCCGGCGACTTCGACGGCGACGGGCGCGACGATCTCGTCTTCTACCGCAGTGGTCCCGGCGGCGACGTGCTGCGCCTCGGCGGGAGCAACGGCGGCTTCCGGGCGGGGCCGGCGATCTCCATCTCGAGCGAATACGACTGGCTCGTCGCCGACGACTTCAACCGAGACCGCCGCGACGACCTGCTGCGGTTCAACGGCAATGGTGCCGACAGCGTCGCGTACGCCCGCGCCGACGGAACGTTCGGCACCGCGTATTCGGTGCACCAAGACGGCTTCGTCGCGCCCGTCGGCTGCGACTTCGACGGCGATGGCTACGGCGACGTCCTCTGGTACGGGCCCGGCGCCGTCGTCGATGCGCTCTGGTTGGGTCGCACTCCCACCGGAACCAGCACGCCGACCACGTCACCGCCGGGGACCACGACGACGCGTCCGCCGACCACCACGACGCCCGGCGCCGCCGACGCGACCGCGGCGCGGCTGTGCGCGGGATCGGTCCCGGTGTCGCAGGGAACGATCGCGGCGAGCCAACTCGTCGAGATCTCGGGCGTCGTGGCGAGTCGCGACCACGCGAACGTCCTCTGGGTCCACAACGACTCGGGAGACTCCGCGCGCCTGTTCGCGACGACGACCTCGGGTGCGTCACTCGGCACGTACCCACTGTCGGGCGCGAGCGCGAACGACTGGGAAGACATCGCGCTCGGCCCCGGCCCGACCGCTGGTGTCGACTACCTCTACGTCGGCGACATTGGCGACAACGGCGGAAGTCGCAGCGAGATCCAGGTGTACCGCGTCGCGGAACCGAACCCGTCGGGTGCGGGCTTCACGCTGAACGGCGTCGCGACGCTTCGGCTCCGCTATCCCGACGGGCCGCGCGACGCCGAGACGCTGCTCGTCGACCCCGGCAACGGCGACCTCTACGTCGTGTCGAAGACGATCGCGGGGACGTCGCGCGTGTACCGGGCCGCGGCGCCCGTGGACGCGGGCCCGACGACGATGACGCTCGTCCGCCAACTCGCGCTCGGCAACAACCGCGAGGTCACCGCGGGCGACATTGCACCCAACGGGCAGGCCATCGTGTTGCGCACCTACACGCGCGTGCACGTCTTCGCCCGCCCGTCGGGCCAGGCGCTCTCGGCCGCCTTCGAGTCGACGCCGTGCGAAGCGCCGGCGGCGAGCGAGCCGCAGGGCGAGGCGATCGCGGTCGACCCCGACAGCCGCGGGTTCACGACGATCTCCGAAGGCACCAACGAACCGATCTACCACTCCGACGCCGGCGCCTGAACGGCGGCACCAGGGGCGCGACCGCGGCTCTGCGAGACTGACGGGGTGAGCGACGGAGCGGACACCGCCGCTGGGCTGACGATCGACCGCGGGGCCCGCGTGACGCGCCATGAACTCGACGCGACTTCGTGGATCGACGTGGTCGAGCAGTTCGTACGCGCACCCGAGGAGGAGTTCGCGGCGATCCGCGACACGACACCGTGGCAACAGACCGAGGTGTTGCGGTACGACCACTACGTGCCCGAGCGCCGCCTCTCGGCCGGACTGCGCGGCGATCACAACCCGCTGTTGCGCCAGACGGGCCTCCACCTGACCTCGCGCTATCGCGAGCCGCTCGACGGGGTCGCCGCGATCCTCTACCGCGACGGCACCGACTTTCAGGGGTTGCACAGCGATCGCGAGATGCGCTGGCTCGACGAGACGCTCGTCGCGATCCTGGTGCTCGGCGCGCGGCGACCGTTCGTGGTGCGCCGACGTGCGCCGCTCGCCGAGGTCGTCGTGAAGGTGCCGGCCGGCGCCGACCCCGACGACCTCGTGCTCCTCCCCGGCGAGGGCGACCTGGTCGTGCTCGGCGGCGCCTGCCAGCGCGACTGGCTCCACGGCATCCCCGAGGCGGCGACGACCCACGCGCGCATCTCGCTCACCTGGCGCTGGACGAGTCGCCGCGGCCGGCCCGGCACCGCGCCGACGTTCTACGACGGCCGCCAGTTCGGCGGCCAGGCGCCGCGGCCGGGGACCCGCCGGAGGCCGGCCTGACGGATCGTTGACCGGGCGCACCGTGACGAACCATCATGGTCGGGATGCAACCCGGCGACTGGCTCTGCAAGTGCGGCACGTTCAGCCCGCGCGACTCCGAGGAGTGCATCAACTGCGCGGCGCCGCGCGGCACCCGCAAGCCGCTCGAGCGCGAGCCGCGGGTGCTGGCGAGCGTCGTGGTCGTCGTCACGATGTTGGTAGTGCTCGGCGCGACCGTCACCGCGATCGCCGTACTCGGCCTGCACTGAACGAGCGAGTGACGTTGGGCCCTTCTGCCCACGAAGGGCAGAGGGTTCAGTGGGTGCGTGGGGCCGGTGGTGTGTTCGCCGACCCGGGGAGGGTCGAGTTGTGTTTGCTGATCGAAGAGACGCAGGCAAGCGACTGGCCGAGCGCCTCGGTCGCTTCGCCCAGGAGGATGTGGTGGTGCTCGGGCTGCCACGCGGCGGAGTGCCGGTGGCGTACGAGGTGGCCGTCGCGTTGGGTGCGCCGCTCGACGTGATCGTCGTCCGCAAGCTGGGCCTGCCGTTCCAACCCGAGCTGGCCATGGGCGCCATCGGCGAAGATGGCGCTCGGGTCCTCAACCGCGACGTCATGGAGTCCGCGCGTGTCACGCCCACCGAGTTGGCCGCGGTCGAAGCGCGCGAGCGGGCCGAACTCGAGCGCCGAGCGCGCGCCTTCCGCGGGGCGCGCGCACGTGTCGACCTGACCGGGCGGACCGCACTCATCGTCGACGACGGCATCGCCACCGGATCGACCGCTCGCGCCGCGTGCCACGTGGCCCGCGCCCACGGCGCCGCCAAGGTGGTCTTGGCCGCGCCGGTCGCGCCCGACGACGTCGCGCGCCGTTTCGCGGGTGATGCCGACGAGCTGGTCGTGTATGCCACGCCCGCGCCGTTCTACGGAGTCGGGCAGTTCTACGCCGACTTCTCCCAGACCAGCGACGAGGAGGTCATCGCCCTGTTGACCGCCGCCGGCCGCGCGCAACCACCCGCGCCTCGCGCGGGAGCGGTCGGCGACGACCCGCCGCTGCGCAGCGAAGACGTCGCGATCCCTGCGGGGCGGGTGATGCTCGCGGGACACCTGCACGTGCCCGAGGAGCCGAAGGGTCTGGTCGTGTTCGCGCACGGCAGCGGCAGCAGCCGCCACAGCTCCCGCAACCGTTACGTGGCGTCGGTGCTCAACGAAGCCGGGGTCGCCACCCTGCTCTTCGACCTGCTCACCAGCCGCGAGGAGCTCGACCGGGCCAACGTCTTCGATGTCGAACTCCTCGCCGACCGCCTCGCCGAGGCGACCCGTTGGGCGCGCGCCCAACCCGAGGTCGCCGGGCTCCCCGTCGGGTACTTCGGGGCGAGCACCGGCGCCGCGGCAGCACTCCGGGCGGCAGCCGAACCCGACGCGGCCATCGCCGCCGTCGTGTCTCGTGGCGGCCGGCCCGACCTCGCCGGCGCGCACCTGGGCTCGGTCGCGGCACCGACCCTGCTGATCGTCGGCGGCGACGACACCGCCGTCCTCGGGCTCAACCGCGAAGCCCAACGACGACTGCGCTGCGAATCCGATCTGAGCATCGTCCCCGGCGCCACCCACCTCTTCGAGGAGCCCGGCACGCTCACCCGAGCCGCAACACTCGCCGCCGACTGGTTCACCCGGCACTTCACCGGTGCTCCGGATCCGCGCGGGGCGTAGGGACTCTCGTGCGCCGCGTCCGCGGACGCGCCAGGGCGCGCTCAGACTCGAACGACTCGAACGTTCGTCGCGAACTGCGAGAGGGGTCCGATGTCTCGCGCGTCGCCCGTCAGCACGACCTCGGCTCCCGCATGCTCGGCGGTTGCGACGACGATCGCGTCGACGGCCGAGCCGCGCCGAGCCATCGTCCGTAACGCGGCCGCCCGGCGCGCGAGCGGCTCGTCGAGACCGACGAGATCACAGGTCCGCAGGAGTCGGTTGGTGCGAGCGTCGCGAGGCCCGCGGCCGGTAAGCGACTCGACGAGCACAGCGGTGGGCACGATCGGCGGCCACATTTCACGGTCTCGGAGTCGGTGAAGCCTCGCCATGGTCGTGCGGTCGTGGGTAGCGAGCTTCGTCAATGCGGAGGAGTCGACGACGACCGTCATGACGCCCGCGGGGTCGACCTCGGCGCCGCGGCGCGGTCGAGCCAGCGGTCGGCGGCCGCGAGTTCATCGGCGGTCGGCGGGCCTCCGAGCTTCGCCGCGAGTTCGTCGAGATAGCGGTCGGTCTCGGCGCGCAGCGCCTCGCGCCGGAGTTCCTCGCGCACGGCGAACTGGCTCAGCTCCGAGATCGGCAATCCGCGCTGTTTCACCGCTTCGTAGAGATCATCCGGGAGGTAGATCTGGATTCGAGGCATACGCCTAATGTACGCCTAGATCCTGCCGCGACCAAGGCCGGCGCGAACACCTGTTGGCGCAAGTCCGAGCGGCCGCGCCAGCCGCTGCTGTAGGACCACGGGCGCGGAAGAGTGTCGAACGGCGGGGTGTGGAAACTGTCGGCTTCGCCGGGTGCCGGCAACGGGAACGCGCCCCTCGTCTCGTCGGTGTAGCACGAGAACCCAGACGATGTCGCCGCGATCGTCGCGGCGGAGGTTGCTGCTCGACGTGACGTCACTCGGAAGCGGTGAGCATGCTCACAACTTCCGCGGCGAGTTCGGCGGGCATCAGGTCGGTCGACAACCGCTCGCGAAAGCGCGCCTCGTCCACCTCGACGGCAAGCTCGGGAAGCCCCTCGACCACGACACGCATGGACTTCGTCTGAGCGTCATGCGCGACTGCAAACCGTTCGGCTGTGATCACGGTTCGCGCACAGTCGTTCCAACCCAGGTGTCGGCACACCTTGATCGCGGCCCTGCGGCCCTTGCCGGACGACAGGTCGGCCGCTGCGAGTCTTTCGGCTGCCGACGGCGGTTGGCAGACCTTTTCGAGCATGAGTTGCCCGCCCCAACGCACGCGAAGAGTGAGAGCACCTGAGATGCCCGCTTCCTCGACTACGTCTGCAGCTCCGATCTCAGCCGGCACCAGCGGGTCAGCCGCCACCCGCGAGAATGCGACGGCGGCCTTGTGCGCGAGGAACTGATCGGCGCCCACGGTACGAAGTTCGAGCGACGCTCGCTTGTGACCACGAAGAAACCCGGCGAGCGCGGCCGCACCCGCGTACTCGACAGTGGTGGCACCTGTCTCGGAACGGTCCCACGACACCACCCGCTCGGCGTCTGGTCGAAGGAACACGAGCAGAAGGGCTTTCGCCGCTGATAGCCCTGACGCAGCGTCAAACGCTTTGAAGTCCCGTTCGTTCCGGAGTATCGAACGGATGGGCCGCAGGTTCTTCTCGATCTCGGTAGCGGCCTTCTTCGCAAGCTTTCGGGTGGAAAGAGCCTGCTCGATTCGGTCGAGGACTGCCAGTGGCCGCCATGCAGCGGACCGGTCTTCCTGCCGGAGCACTTCCACCGCGGTGGCGAACAGGTGGCCGTCAGCACTGGTGTCAGGCTTGCCATTGCTCAACAACGCAGCGGAAAGCCATCTCGGGAACTCCTCTGTGCCGGGAGGGTCGTCGGCGATGAGGGCCGTCACAGCGCGGAGCGCGCCCGGAATCGCCGGGGCTGCGGCCAAGATCGCACCCCTGGCACCTGCGAGCCGGTCAAGGTCTTCGAGATCGCCGGCAGTCAGTGGCGAAGGCGGCAAGGCCGTGAGAAAGGACGTCAGAGCGACGAGATCGATCCCAGTGGCGCCGAACAGCTGCGGCGTGACGGAATACGAAACCGCATCGGCCCGGATGTTCTCGTACTCCCTGGCCAGATGCTCGTCGAGCTCTTGCTGCGTTCGAAAGTGGACTGTGCGCACCCACGCAAGTGGGATCACGCCGTCTGGGGCGAGCACCGAGACCGGATCAGCGAGTCCGGCGTCAGTCACGGATCCGTCTGAGTCGAGCGCGGGTACGTTCCCGGAAGCATCCAGGTCTTGACGAAGTTCGAGCGCAACCGGAAAAGCCGTCGCATCCTCGGCCATGACGGCGTCAACGACGGACGGGTCGACGGGCCGCCGCATCAGGGGCAGGCGCCCTGGAGCGATCGCCAGCAGGTCCGCGTAGTACTTCGAGAATCCCTGATACGGCATCAGATAGCCCGCAGAGAGGAACTCGAGAAGGTTGTAGCGATTCGTAACGAGCAGGAACGGATCGCCATCGGCACCCGCAACTGCAGGGAAGAGTGTGGCATCGCCGTCGGTGCTCATCGGACCTCCAGCAAGTCACATGGGAAGGCTGCCATGACATGCGGCTCTCCGTCTCCCGAGTACATGAGGTACAGGTCGTCGCGGGCCCTCGACACCAGCACGTAGAACT
>SXJQ01000069.1 GCA_005779345.1 Actinomycetota bacterium | reverse complement strand
GTCGGTGACGACGACGTCGTAGCGCTGCGGATCTTGCACGAGGTAGATGCACGCGGCGTCGACGTGGTGGTAGGCGGTGCCGACGCCGGGGTGGTCGGCGGCGACGATGTCGAACGCGCGCTGCCACAGATCACCGGCGAAGGTGAGCACGTTCGTCTTGTGGACGAGGGTGACGTGTCTGCGTTCGCGGGTCTCGGCGAGTTCGAACGCGAAGCGGATGCATCGCTCGACGCCCATGCGCGTGTTGACCGATCCCTGCGTCGCGATCTCGTGCACGGTCCCGTGCCGCAAGAAGCCGCCTTCGCCCGCGTAGCTCCCCTCGGTGTTCTCACGCACGACGAAGAAATCGACACCGTCGTTGTATCGGTTGGGGCCCGAGTCGAACGGTCGCAGGTTGATGTAGAGGTCGAGCGCGAATCGCATCTTGAGCAGGAGGCCACGTTCGAGCACTCCCGGGGGGACCTCCGGCGTGCCGACCGCTCCGCCGAGGATCGCGTCGAAACCGCGCAGCGCGTCGAGTTCGGTGTCGGGGAGGACGTCGCCCGTTCGCAGGTAGCGCGCGCCACCGAGGTCGAAGTCGGTCGTCTCGATGTCGACGCCGGTGGCCCGCACGACCTCGAGCGCGGCGGCGGTCACCTCGGGGCCGATCCCGTCGCCGCCGATCACTGCGATGCGATGTGCCATGTCTGGGTCCTGGTGTCGGGGGTGCCGGGGCGGCGGGTGGCGGGGTGGCGGGTGCCGGGGTGGCGAGTGTCGGGGGTGGCGGTTCCGACCGCCATGCCGAGTCACGAAATCGGGCAACAAAAAACCGTCCACCGGGGTGGACGGTCGGGGCGAACGCCGGCGGGCCGACGCTCGCTAACGAATGATGACGATCGTCGAACCGGGGGTCATGGAGCGACTCTACGCCACGCGCCGCCCATCGCGAAGCCCGGGCGCCGCTCGGCCCCGGATGCGGCCGCGCCGAAGTCGGGGCCCGACCTCGCCCCGACCGGACAGCGGTCGTGGTGTCTGGCATCCTGCCGGGGTCCGCTCCCCCACCAGACACCCGGAGCCCGCACGTGTCGAACAAGCGCAAGGTCCTCGTCGCGTGCGCGGCCGCGGTCGTCGTGATCGGCGGCTTCGTGTTCTGGTTCGCCGTCGTGCGCGACGACGACGAACTCGTGGCCGAACTGCCCGCCGTCGAGACGACGACCACCACCGCGGGAAGCGGCCCGGGCGGGAGCACCGGTGCCACGACCGCGCCCGGCGAGCCCGGCACGGCGGCGTCGACCACGCCGGACGCGACCTCGGTCACGACCTCGGACACGACCTCGGGCCCGGGCGCGAACGACGGTACGGCCGACGGGACCTGGACGCTCGAGCCGGGCGACGGCGAGGCGATGTTCGTCGGCTACAACATCGAGGAGACCCTGCGCGGCATCGACGCGACGGCGACCGGGACGACCGGCGCGTACGAGGGGTCGCTCACGGTCGACGGCGCGTCGGTCACGGCGCTCAGCGTCAGCGTCGACATGACCACGCTCGCGAGCGACGAGGGATTCCGCGACAACGCGCTGCGCGACGATGGCCTCGAGACCGACACCTTCCCCCAGGCCGTGTTCACGCTCGTCTCGCCGATCGAACTGCCCGACGCGCCCGTCGTCGGGGAGGAGGTCGCGGCGACCGCGACCGGCGAACTCGACCTGCACGGCGTCGTGCGCATGGTCGACGTCGCCGTGACGGGCCGCTGGAACGGCGACACGATCGATGTGACCGGGACCATTCCGATCGTGCTCTCCGACTACGCCATCACGGCGCCGGTGCGCGGCTTCGTGTCGGTCCGCGACGAGGGCGAAATCGTCTTCGTCCTCCGTTTCGCGCAGTAGCCACCCGCGACATCGGGCGGCGGGTCGGCGGGCGCACCACCCTCGCCTACGCTGCACGGCTCTATGGCCGAGGAACTGCAATTGTCGCCCCAGGCACTCCAGCGCCTGCAGGACGAGCACGCCACCCGCACCACGACGGGGCGCAAGGAGCTGTCGGCCAAGATCGAAGAGGCGCGCGAGCACGGCGACCTCAAGGAGAACGCGGAGTATCACGCGGCGAAGGACGAGCAGGGACACAACGAGGCCCGGATCCGTCAGCTCGAACAGATCTTGAAGCGCGCGGTCGTCGTCGATGCAGGCGCGGCGATCACCGGCGATGTCGTCGTCGCCGGCTGCCTCGTCGAGGTGCGCATCGGCGCCGACGACGACACCACGACCTACCTCGTCGGTTCCATCGAGGAACGCCACGACCGACACGACGTGCTGTCGGTGTCGTCACCGCTCGGCCAGGCGCTGCTCGGTGCCGCGCCCGGCACCACCGTCACCTACATGGGCCCGCGCCGCGAGCTGTCGGTCACGGTCGTGTCGATCGCGGTCCCCGACTGACCAACGGCCAGCGGCTGGCGACCCGGGCGAAGGGCTGTTCGAGGTATCGCTGGCCGAGCCAGCCCGCGGCAACCGAAAGTCCGAAGGCGATCGCGACCGTGACGAGGGTGAACCATCCGAGGTCGAGCCACCCCGAGTTCTTGAACAGCGTCAGCACCCGGATGTGCCACAGGTAGAGCGAGAACGACACCGCGCCGAGCATCACGACGAACCGCCCGCTCAACCAGGCGCGCAGTCGACCGCCACCGCCGGGGGCCAGGACGAGGGGCGCGACGAGCAACGTCGCGACGAGCGCGTGACCCCACTGGTAGTTGAACCACTGTGTGTGATCACCGGTGCGGTCGGGGGTGACGAAACCGTCGGCGAGCCACAGCACGAGCGCTGCGAAGACCGCGCCGGCGGCGCACCACCACCACACCGCCGGAGCCGCGACCCGCCGGATCCGCTCGCGCGCGACGTCGGACCACTCGACCACGTCGATCACGGCGAGCAACATCCCGGCGCCCGCCGCGAGCAACGCCGGTTCGAGCACGCGGCCCAGCCCCGCGCTCGCGAAGACGCCCTTCTGGTCCACGTAGGGTCGCAGCATCGCGAAAGCGAACGCGAGCAATGCGATGCCCGCGCCCACCTCCGCCCGGACGCGCCCGACCACTCGCCCGAGGAGTCGAACCACGAGCGCGTAGACGGGGATGAGCGCGTAGAGCGTGACCTCGACGACGAGGGTCCACGACTCGCGCAGGCCGGTGCCGCCGGAATCGCCGAAGTACTTCTGGATCAGCAAGCCGTGCTTCCAGACGCCCTCGATGCCATCGATCTCCGCGTACCCGACGACGAGCGCGAAGGCGAGCGCGATCCAGTACGCGGGGTAGACCCGCCAGAACCGCTTCCACGCGTACTCACCCATCGGCAGGCCGCGCCCCGCGGTGAGGTGCGCGCGCACGAACGGGCGGTAGATGAAGTAGCCCGACAGGATGAAGAACACGCGCACACCCACGTCGAGGTGACCGAGCAAGCGATACGGATCGCCGTAGACCGCCCCGACTCGGTTGCTCGTGTGGAACACGAACACGCCGGCGGCGGCGAGGCCGCGGACGGCGTCGAGCGGCGCGTTGCGCGAAACCGCGGCTGTCACGCCGTCACTCTCGCGCGGCGTCTGCCAGCGCGCGCGCCGCAGCAACGACCGACGCCGCGAGACGCCGGCCCGGCGTACGACCGAGGCGGTCGATCGGTCCCGAGATCGACAGCGCCGCGAGCAAATCGCCGCCGAGACCGAGCACCGGCGCGCTCACGCTGGCCACGCCGGGCTCCCGTTCGGCGATGCTCTCGGCCCACCCACGAGCGCGCACCTCGTCGAACCGCCGACCCTTCGCACCCGCGAAGGCGCGGAGCACGGTCCCGCCGGATCCCTTGTCGAGGGGCAGCGTCGCGCCGAGGGGCACCGTGTCGCGCAGACCGCTCGAGCGTTCGGCGCTCGCCACGCACACCCGATGATCGCCGTCGCGCACGTAGAGCTGCGCGCTCTCACCACTGTCGTCGCGGAGGCGGTCGAGTACCGGCTGCGCCGCGTCGACGAGCGGCCAGCCCCGGACGGCCGCCGCACCCCAACCGACGAGGCGCCCGCCGAGGCGGAAGCGACCGTCGGATGCCCGCCGCAACAGACCGTGGCGCTCGAGTGCGACGGCCAGCCGGTGCGCGGTCGGGCGCGGGATCCCGGTCGCGCCAGTCAGTTCCGCGAGCGACAAGGTGCCCGCCGCTGCCACCGCGGCCAACACGGCGACCGAACGGTCGAGGGTCTGTACGCCGGTCGTCGGTGCTACGCTGTCCACAGAGCGATACTAGCGTCTCACTCTGCAAGACGGGCACGAGACGTACACGTCACGCACCTCACGCATTTCGAGCACGGGAGCCGAGCCATGGGCCAGACCCTGTCGGAGAAGATCTGGGACCGTCACGTCGTTCGCCGCGCCGACGGCGAACCCGATCTCCTCTACATCGATCTGCATCTCGTCCACGAGGTCACCTCGCCGCAGGCGTTCGACGGCCTCCGGCTGAGCGGGCGCGGGGTGCGGCGGCCGGATCTCACGGTCGCCACCGCGGATCACAACGTACCGACGAGCGGCCTCGAACTCGGTGTCACCGACCCGATCAGCCGCAGGCAACTCGAGGTGCTCGACGCGAACTGCGCCGAGTTCGGCATCCGCCTGTACGCGATGGGTGATCCGCTCCAGGGCACACGTCCACAAAGGCTTCCAGCAGTACGCGGTTCACAG
>SXJQ01000068.1 GCA_005779345.1 Actinomycetota bacterium | reverse complement strand
GGCAGCTTCGGCATCTACGTCCACAACTCGACGGTCACCGTCACGACCGCGACGATCGTGGCCGGCAACGGTGGCAACGGCGGCAACGGCGGTGCCGGGTCGGGTGGAGGCACCGGCGGGACCGGTGGCAACGGCGGCAACTGCGACACCGGCCAGGAGAACGGCTCCGGCGGCGGTGGCGGCGGCGGTTCCGGTGGCGGTGGCGGCGGCGGTGGCGGCGGCGGTTCCGGCGGCCCGTCGATCGCGATCTACGAGAACGGCACGGGCACCGTGTCGACGTCGTCGGTAACGCTGACGAAGGGCACCCAGGGCGCGATCGGAGCCGGCGGGTCGGGCGGCGCGGGCGGCGCGGCCGGCGGCGGCGGAACGCGCGGCAACTCGGGTGCTGCGGAGTTGTCGAACTCGAACGGCTGTTATGCGGGCCAGAACGGCAGCGCCGGCGTCGACGGCGGCACGGGTGGCACCGGTGGCGCCGGGAGCGGCGGCAGCGGGTTCGCGCTGCGGAGCTACATCGACGGCGCGTCGGTGTCGTAGCCCGGATTCATCCGAGCAGTGCGAGGGGGGCGGCGGGATCGCCGCCCCCCGGCACGCTGCTTCCCTGGGCATCGGCTCCCTGGGGATCGGGGCCTGCCTCGACCTGGCCGGCGATGACCCAGGTGGCGAGGACGGTCGCGTGCAGCGCGGCCGCGGTGTCGTCGGCGGGGAACGACCCGTCGGCGCGTTGTGCCGCGATGAGTGCCGTGACTCGCTCGGCCGGGATGCGCTCGCGTGCCCCGAGGTACTCGAGCATCGCGAGGCGTTCGATCGCAACGTCGTCGACGCGCGTGTCGGCGGACGCCTGCGTGGCGAGCGCGTCGACGATCCGCGCGCGCAGTTCGTCGCCGCCGGTCGGTGCGCAACCGAGATCGACCTCGATCCCGATCGCGACCGCCGCGTGGGTCAGGTCGTAACCACCCGCCGCGATCGCCGCGTCGAGCCGGGCCTCGAAGCCAGCCGGGGTGCCGGGTTCGTCGCATGCGAGCGCGCCGCGGACGAGCACCGACGGCGCGTGGGCGTCGGGTTCGACGAGTTGCGCCGCGTTCACGCGAACGTCGGGTCGGACGAGCCGCAACTCGGGTTCGGCAGCCGGATCCGCGTCGGCGACGCCGCTGCGGGCGAGGGCACGCGCGTCGGCGAACTCGGCGATCGCGTAGCGACGGTGCACGAAGTCGAAGACCACGAGCGTGTACGGGTCGGCCGCGTCGAGCCGCGCCGACGACCACGCGACCGACCGCTCGAGCGCGGTGTCGAGGTCGGTGGCGGAAGTCGCGGGGTCGGCGGTCTCGGTGTCGGCACGTTCGCTGTCGGGACTGCACGCGCCCGCGCCGGCGGCGAGCAGCAGCGCCCCGGCGGCGGCGCCGGCACGGGCCGAGATGCGACGCTGCGCACGCATTCCGACGACGGTACCGCTCGCATCGGTCTCGGCGTAGCGTTGCGGTGTGGTGGGCCGAGGTGCGAGGCGGACGCGGCAACGATCCCGGCCCCTGTTCCGATGCTGCGCGGTCTGGTCCGTGGTGGTCGCCGTCGCCGTGTTCGCGGGCTGCTCCGGCGACGCGACCGATGAGGGTGGCGCGAGTTCCGTGCCCACCGCGGCGGCCCACGACTGCCGGCCCGCCGAGGCTCCGGCGGTGTCGCCGTCGACCGCGCCGGCGAGCACGTTCGTCGGAGAGGTCGAGGTCGTCGACGGATTGCGGTTCGAGGAGGTCACCGAGGCGGTGGGGCTCGCGCTCCCCGCGGTGCCGCCGTGCATCCCGCCGACGTGCCGGCTCAACGATCCGGCGCTGTTCGCGGCGTTCCCCGACGTCGACCCGAAGGCGGGCGACGCGGTCGCGGGCGCGTTCTGCCAGATGGAGCGATTCACCGGTGGCGTGGCCGTCGGCGATGTCGACGCCGACCTCGACCCCGACGTGTACGTGCCGCGGCTCGACGGCAGCGGGCGCCTCTTTCGCAACGACGACGGTGCGTTCACCGACATCACGGCCGCCGTCGGACTCGACGTGCTGCCCGAGATCCCGACCTCGGGCGCCGCGTTCGCCGACATCGATCGCGACGGCGACCTCGATCTCGCGGTCAACACCATCGTCGCGGCGCGGCCGCTGCTGTTCCGCAACGACGACGGTCGGTTCGTCGAGGTCGGCGAGGAGCAGGGGTTCGCGCCGGATGCGCCCGCGCTGCACGCCGGGTTCTCGATCGCGGTCGGCGACTACGACCGCGACGGCTGGCCCGACTTCTACGTGACCGAGTACCTCGGGTCGAGCGCCGGCGATGCGGGGCCGCCGGTCGACGGTCGGCTCCTGCACAACCGCGGTGCCGCGGCGCCGGGGTCGTTCACCGACGCGACGGCCGCGGCCGGCGTGTCGATCGCTGCGCTCGGGCCCGTCTACGCGTTCGGCGCATCGTTCGCCGATCTCGACGCCGACGGCTGGCCCGACTTGTCGGTGACGGGCGACTTCGCGACGAGCCGGCTGTTCCGCAACGCCGGCGACGGGACGTTCCGCGAGGTCACGGTCGCGGCGGGGGTCGGCGCGGAGGAGAACGGCATGGGTTCGGCGACCGGCGATGTCGACGGCGACGGTCTCCCCGATCGGTTCGTGTCGTCGGTGTTCGACGCGCGCGGCTCGAGCATCGCCAAGGGCGGCAATTGGGGAGCGACCGGCAACCGGCTGTATCGCAACGTGGGCGACGGCACGTTCGTCGACATCACCGACGCGGCGGGCGTGCGCGACGGCGGCTGGGGCTGGGGGAGCGCGTTCGTCGACCTCACCAACCGCGGCACGCCCGATCTCGTGCAACTCGGCGGGCTCGACCTGTTGATCACCGACCTCGCCGCCCCGTATCTCGACGGCGCGCCGCGGCTCTGGCGCAACGACGGCGCCGGCCGGTTCCGCGACGTTGCGGCCGCGGCCGGGTTCGACCTGCGCAACGGGCGCGGCCTGGCGGTACTCGACTTCGACGGCGACGGGCTCCTCGACCTATTGGGGGCCTCGCCGGGCGCGCAACCGCGGCTGTTCCGCAACGTCTCGACCGAAACCGGCGACTTCTTGCGGGTGATCGTCGCCCCGGGACGCGACGGTGCCACGGCCCTCGGTGCGAGCGTCACCGTGCGGTCGGGCGACCAGGTCGTCGGCCGCCAGGTGGTCGGGTCGGCGACCGACTACCTGGGCCAGAGCGAGACCGTCGTGCACTTCGGGCTCGGCGACGTCGCCGGAGGCACCTTCAGCGTCGAGGTGACGTGGCCCGACGGCGACACGGCCGCGCTCAGCGACGTGTCGCCGAACGACACGATCGTCGTGGCCGGCGACGCCACATGACCGCGGGCGTCGCGCGCGCCGCGCCCCGCACCGTACGCCTGCGCGGACGTGAGTTCGCGCTCGTCGGCCCGTCGTTGCGCGACGCCCGCCTGCACACCGCCGCGGTACTCGTCACCGTGCAGGTCCTCGGCCAGACCGTGCTCGAGTTCCGCCTTTCGATCGCGCAGATTTTCGTGGCCGTGCTCACCGCCGCGGTGGCCGAGGTCGTGATCACGATGCGTCGCGCGCACGCGATCGTGTGGCCAGCGAGCGCGATGCTCACCGGCAACGGCATCGCCCTGATCCTGCGCGTCCCCGGCACCGAGCACGGCGACTGGTGGAGCCTGCGCGGCGCGTGGATCTATGCCGCGACCGCGGCGCTCGGGCTCGCCTCCAAGTATCTGATCCGGGTCGACGACCGCCCCTTGTTCAACCCGTCGAACCTCGGGCTGGTGGTGTGCTTCCTCGCGCTCGGTTCCGATCGGGTGGACCCGCTCGAGTTCTGGTGGGGGCCGTGGTCGCCGAGCCTCGCCTTCGCGGTGGCGGTGATCGTCGTCGGCGCCGTGTTGATCCTGGGTCGGCTCCACCTATTGCGGATCGCGATCGGATTCTGGGCCGCGTTCGCCGCGGGGCTCGCCGTCGTGACGATCCCGGGGCACTGCATCACCGCGTCGTGGCACGTCGGCGAACTCTGCGGATTCGACTTCTGGTCGACGCTCGTGACGTCGCCCGAGGTGCTGATCTTCCTCGGGTTCATGATCACCGACCCGCGCACGGTTCCCCAGGGCGCGCGCGCCCAGACGATCTATGGCGTCGGCATCGGTCTCGTCGCCGCGCTGCTGATCGCGCCGCAGACGACCGAGTTCGGGGCGAAGGTCGCGTTGTTGTCGGCCCTGACGATCGCGTGCGCGCTGCGACCGCTGCTCGAACGGCTCCCACCGCGCGGCGCGGCGACGGCTCGGTGGCGCCGACCGGGGGCGGCGATCGCGTTCGTCGCGGCGCTCGTCGGCGCGGGGATCCCGGCGCGGCCCGTTGCCGCCGATCCGGTCGCGTCGTCGGTCGAGTTCCCGGCCGTGCCGGCGGGCGAGCGGCCACGGGCGAGCGTCGCCGACGACCGCCTGTCGTCGCAGGTCGATGCTGCGACCGCGGCGGAGATCGCGACCGATGTCGTGCAGGACCTCGCGTTGCAGGAGCGCGTGCTGCGCGAACGCGACCCGGGGCTGGCGGCGGCGATGGCCGATCGCGCCTGGCTCGACACGCTCGACGACCGGCTCCGCGCCGCCGCCACGTCGCGCGAGGTCGAGGTACCCGTGCACCGGATCGACGAGGTGATCGTGTCGGTCGCGTTGCGTCGTGGCCAGGAGGCACCGGCCGTGCTCGCGACGCTCCGCGGTAGCGTGCGCGTCGATCGGTACCGCGATGGGGTCGCGGCGCCGGTCGCATCGGGGGAGTGGGGCCCGCTCGACGTCACCTACGAGGTCTTGTGGACGGGCGAACGCTTCGTGATCGTGTCGGCTGCGCTGCCCGAGGGCTGGTCGCCACCCCGTTGATCGGCATGCTCGCGGCGCTCCCGCTCGCCGCGTGCGGCCGTGCCAGCGACGACGCGTCGCCGGCGGCCCGCACGGCTGCCACGACCTCGGTTGCTACGAACACGACCGCCGCGCCGACGACCCGTTCGATCCCGGCGGGCCACGACCACTTCGGGTCCGAGCCGTTCACCGAACGCCGTGATGCGGGGCGCAGCGCCGACGGTCGGTTCCTCACCCTCGTGCAGACGAACACGTTCCTCGTCACCGAACAGTCCGTGGCGACGCTGCCCAACACCGCGCAGCTCGTCGCGGCCGACGACTTCGCGACGGCGACCTTGTCGGCCATCGAGCGCTTCGCCGACGTCGAGGTCGCGCTCGCTGCCGGGTATGTGCACCTCGACGGCGACCCGATGCACTACGTGAATCCAGCGCTGCTCGCCGACGACGGTCACGCGGATCCGGAACGTCCCGAGGCGCTCATGTACCACGACGCGGGCGGCGGACCGGTGCTGCTCGGCGCGATGTTCCTCGAGGCCGGCACGGCGCACGGTCGTCAGGCCGGCGGCCCGGCGACGCCGTGGCACTACCACGAGTACGCGCCCGATCCGTACTGCGTCGTGTTGAGCGGCTTCCCCGTGGGTGAGCCCGACGCCGCGGGGCGCTGTGCCGAGGGCGAGATCGCCGATCGCTCACCGGAGATGTTGCACGTGTGGATCCACAACCCCGCCGGCACGTTCGACGGCGAGGTCTACACGCCCACCGCCGAAGAGCTCGCCCGCCACTTCGGCGCCTGACGCCCGCCTGCTGTCCCACGGATCCGCCGCGGGCGGCGGCTTGGTGGGACAGCGGGGGCGGTGGTGTCCCACGGATCCGCCGCGGGTGGCGGCCTGGTGGGACAGCGGGGGCGGTGGCGGCGGGATCAGTAGTAGGGGCTGTACCAGCAACCGGCCCACTGCTCGGTGGCCGGGTCGAGCCAGCAGAGGACGTACTCGAGCGTGAGGTCCTCCATCGTCGAGATCGCGTCGTCGATCCCGGCCTGGGCGGCCTCGGGGGCGTTGTCGTAGAACTCGCCGTTGCTCGGGTCGAGGTAGTCGAGGCACTCCGACAGTTCGTAGAAGAACTCGGGATCGACCGGGTCGTAGAGGATCCCGTCGGGGCTGGCGGCCCACGCCTCGGTGCAGTAGCGCGCGTACTCCTGCTCATAGGCCTGGGTCACCGTGCGCGTGTCGGGGGCGGTCGTCGACGGCGTCGGCGGGTCGGTGGTGGGCGGCGGCGGCAGCGTCGTCGTCGGGCCCTCCGGAACCGTCGCGCCCGGCACCGTCGTGCCCGGCGGGATCGACCCACCCGTCACCGGGTCGGTCGTCGCGGCCGCACCCGGTCCGTCGGGATCGTCGGGGTTCCCAGGGTCGCCCGTGCCGGTCGTGGTCGACCCGCCGGCGGCCGTCGTCGACGCTCCGTCGCGGGCGGCGGTGCTCGATGCTTCCGCGGCACGGGTCGTCGACGCGGCTGCGCTCGGATCGTCGTCGTCGCCCCCGCTCGCGGCGACGGCGACCACGACCACGACGAGGAGCGTGGCGATGCTCGCGCCCGCGATCAACCAGGCGCGCCGCGAGATCGCCGCGAGGCGCGATCGGCCGCGCGGGGCCGACGGGAGGATGGCGCCGTCGTCGGAGTCGGTCATGCGGGGTTCCTGTTCCTATCGGTGCCCTGCTCGCTGCGCGGCGCGCGGGCGCTGCCGGGTCAGTCCTGGTAGAGGCCGAGGCCTTCGATGATGACGGGCTTGTTGGTGGTGGTCTTGATCGTGAGCGTGCCGGTGCGCGGCGAGCTGAAGGTGAGGACTTCGATCACTTGTTTGCGGAGGGTGCTGGTGGCGTCGAGGCTGATGGTCTTGCTGGTGCCGCCGAAGGTGACGGTGATGCTGCCGCAGCCGGAGCACTTGGTGGCGACGATGGCGACGCGTTCGGCGGCGACGCTGCTGCGGGTCGCGGTGCGGCCGCTGGTTGTCGCCTTGAACGCGACCCCTCCGTACACGTAGCTCAGGTCGTAGCGCGTCCAGCCGCTCGTGTAGGCGATCTCGTTCGCCCGGAGCGGAATCGCCGCGCACGCCGGCAGCGTGAACGCAGAGGTGTTGCTCGCCGTGTCGTCGGCGCGCGCGCGGAAGCAATAGGTGCGCCCGGTCGACGCGTTGTAGGTGCGGCTCGTGCTCGCCGTGTTCGTGAGCCAGTAGCTCCAGGGTTGATTCGCCTGGTTGTAGCGGGTGACGCGCCACTGCACGTCGAAGCTCGCGATCGACGAGGTGTCGAACCCGTACCACTCGGCGGTGAGACCGGCGACCGCGTAGCGGCCGGCGGGTCGGCGCATCGTGACGGTCGGCGCGGTCGTGTCGTTCGGCGGCGACCACACGAACGCGTCGCGGTCGGGGTTGCCGTCGACCGGCACGAGGTTGTTCGCTGCCGCGGCGAACGCGACGAGCGTGCCATCGTCGCTGATCGATGGGTCGAAGGCGAGTCCGTTGGGGACCGCACCGTCGAGACCGATCGAGACGCGTGCGGTGGTGCCGAGCGTGCGGTCGCGGCGGAACACGTCGACCACGGCGCCGCTGTCGCCGGCAACCACGTTGGAGGCGCTCGAGTCGAACGCCACGTAGCGGCCGTTGTCGCTGATCGCGGGGTTCGAGAATGTGCCGTTGGGCGCGCCGGAGGTGACGCTCGCCCACGTCGTGGTGCTCGTCTGGCGATCGCGCACGAAGATGCCGCTCGCGTTCGCGGGGCTGGCGACGAGGTCGGTGGCCACGGAGTGGAACACGACGTAGCGGCCGTCGGGGGTGATCGCGGGCGCCGTGCTGTGACCGTTCGGCAGGCCATTGGCGGTGTCGAGCGAGGCGCGAGCGACCGAGAACTTGCCGGTCTGGTCGAAGGTGCCGTTCGCGTCGGTGTCGCGGTCGTACACGTACACGTCGACCTTGGCGCCCGCGTCGGCGGTCGTGAGGATGTCGGGGGCGAGGCTTTCGAACACGACGAAGCGGCCGTCGTCGGAGATCGCGCCGCCGTTGCCGCCACCGCCCTCGGGGTTCCCCGACTGCTGGCTGCGCGAGATGCGCACGACAGTCGTGCCCGTGAGCTTGCGGGCGAACACGTCGTCGCTGTCGTTGAGATCGGTGCTCAGCAACGCCGTGGTGGTGGTGAACACCACGTTCTTGCCGTCGCCGCTGATCGCGCCTTCCCAGACGCCGTCGAGCGGTGAGGAGCCCGTGTCGTCGGGGCAGAAGGTGGCGTTGCAGACGAACGCGAGCTTGGTCGTGCCTGCGGCGACGTCGCGGACGTAGAGGTCGGGGCTGCCGTTGCTGTCGCGGAGGTCGAGCGAGTCGGAGTCGGAGATGAACCCGACGACGTTGCCGTCGTCGGAGATCGACGGTGCGTAGCTGTCGGCGTCGCCGAAGGTGTTGTTGTCGTCGATCGAGATCGGCGTGATCTGGCCGGTGAGGAGGTCCTTGCGGAACACGTCGAGGCTGAGGTTGTCGTCGGTCGAGTAGATGCCGTCGGCGTCGGTGGTGAACACCACGTACCGGCCGTTGCCCGAGATCGCGACCTCTTCGTTGGACCCGAGGATCGGGGCCCCGGCGGTCGTGGTCGACACGAGCGCCGCGCTCGTGACTCCGACGGCGCCCGCGGGCGCGGCTCCGGCGATGAGCACGAGGCTCGTCATCGCCGACGTCGCCGTGAGCACTGCGACCGTTCGTCGCGCGCGCTGTTTGCGCACGATCACCTCCGTGTCGATGGCCGCCACGCCGTATCCGAGCGGCAATTCTCCCAGACGGTGCGGGCCGAGGCAACGCGCCCCCACCGGCCGCGGGCCAATGTGACCTGCGTCGGAGGTCGCGGATCCGCGGTGCGATCCCGGGTCAGGCCCCGAGCATGTCGGCGAGTTCCTTCTCCAGGCAGTTCCAGGGCTGGCTCAACAACTGCTTGCCCTGCTCGGGCGTGACCCCGAGGTAGTCGCGGTAGTTGCTCACCTCGCCGGGAGCGCAGAGCATCACCTCGCCGTCGGCGAGCGTCACCTGCGCGTAGACACCTGGCGTGGCCGTGGGCCCGACGTAGACGGCGAGGCCGTTGGCGTCGACGTCCACGTCGATCGGCGTGTCGAACTCGTCGACGCGATACATCTGCATCGTGGATCCGGGCGGGAGTTGCATGCCGAGCATGTCGTAACCGTCGCCGATCGAGTCGAGGGGGAGCGCGAACTGGTTGGCGGGGTCGCCGGAGGTCTCGATCCCGGGGACGCAGTTGCCGCCGTCGTCGCCGAGTTCGGTGTAGGGCTCGTAGGCAGGTTCGGACTCGACCTTCCAGCACCACCAGTTGCGGTCGGCGGGCGCGCGCAAGATCCGGTAGGTGACGCCATCGGCGGAGCCGCTCGCGATCTCGGCGTAGTCGGCCGTGGCGACCGGGATCGTCTGGGTCGGTTCGATGAGTTCGCTGTCGGGTGGTGAGACCTCGAGTGCAGTGCCGTCGGCCGCGATGTCGTAGTCGCCCGAGGCGCCCGCCGCCGTGGTGAATCCGACGCGCAGCGGCAGGCCCTCGGCGTCGGTCCAGACGCTCAAGGTGGTGACGCCGATGCCGCGCGCCTGGGGGGGTGTGAGGTTCGCGGTGTACCGGGCGCGCGATGTGCCGTCGACGTCGCTCTCGCCGTTGCGGGCGAGTTCGATCGTGTCGTCGGCGGCGATCGCGTCGAGCAGCGCCGCGGGGTCGAACACCTGCCCGATCGTGCGTTGCACCGTGTCGGCCGTCGGGGTGATCGCGATCCACGGCGTCGGGTAACCGGCGGGCCGGATCACGAGCGCCGGGACGCCGAGGAAGGGTGGCGCGGCAGATGCCATCGTCTTGATCCAGGCATCGTCGTCGATGCGGCGGTACTCGATGTTGGCGAGGTCCTGGCCCGCGGCGACGGGGAACTCCTGGTGCACCCGGTACGGCTCGTAGGTGAGGCGCCCGCTGATCGGACCTTCCTCGGCGCCGTCCTTGTGCGTGTACGCGGCGCTGCCATCGACCGCCACCCCGCCGAGCGCACGCAACGCGACGGCGGCCGCGGCGGGGTCGAGACGAGCAGGGCCTTCGGGCGTGCTGTCACCCGAGGAGCAGGCCCCCATGGCGAGCGCGCCGACGAAGAGTGGCGCGAGGATCGCGCGCGCGGCGCGGCGCTGGTTTCGATGCTGCTGCTTCATTCCATTCCCTCACACATGTCGAGCGACTCGCGGCCGAGCGCATCGGCGATCAGTTGGTTGGTCTCGAACGTGTCGGGCCGGATCACCCAGGTGTCGTCGGGCGCGATCACGTACGGGATACCGGGGAAGTTCTGCGTGCCGTCGGGGAGTCGACCGGCGTCGAGGGCCTGGGCGCACAGCAGGTCGCGCTCGAACGCGACGAGGTCGGTGCCGGTCGGCGCCGTGGTGCCCATCACCTCGATGAGGATGTTCTCGGCCTCGTCGCCGTCGCCGGGGCCGTCGCACTCGCCCGAGCCGATGGGGATCGGAATCCCGGCCCGGTAGTAACTCGTGGCGATGACCGCGAAGTCGGTCGGGAGGAACTTCTCGCACTTCACGCCCGCGGCGGCGATGTCGGCGGCCACACCGGCCGCCACCGCATTCGCCTCGTCGGTGTAGCCGCGCACCGCGGCCGCGTTGTTCCAGTCGATCCAGGTGTCGTCGGCGGCCTCGATGTCGGGGACGTACGTGGTCGTCGTCGCGGAGCCGCCGGTGTCGTCGCCGCAGGCGGCCGCGAGGAAGGCGAACGCGAGCAGACAGGCGGCAGCGCGGGCCGGGCGCCCGGCGAGGTGCCGCCGGCGATGGTCACGGGAATCACGGGAGTGAGCGGGGTCGCGCACGGTGGCGGTCTCCTGGACGTGGTGGCCGGATCGGGCGGGGCGAGGGTACCGGAACTGCCCCACAACGAAGCTCGGGCCCGCCCAGTTCCCTGGGCGGGCCCGAAACTCAGATGGTGCCTCTGGCGCTCACGAACGGGTCGTGGGTCGCCGAGTGGTGCTCAGTTGCTTCAGGGTCCGGGGACCAACTCGTTGGCGTCGTCGTCACCGATGGTCACCGTGATGACCTCGTTGTCGGCGTCTGCGTCGAGGGAGCTGTCAGCGCCCACGATCCAGAGCTCGGCGCCGGCCGCGTTGCCCGAGATGCCGTCGGTGCAACCTGCAACCAGGTTGATGTTCTTGGTGCTGTCCGTCGGGAAGAAGCCGAAGCCGGTGGTCAAACGACCGCCGACACCCGGGCCCTTGATGACGGTGCCGACCACGTGGACCATGCCCGACGTCGTGTCGTCGTCGTCTGTGTAGGTCCGCATGTAGCTCTGCATCTGGATCTGCTTCAGCGCAGCGTCCGTCTCCACGAACTTCAGCGTGGACTTGCCCTGGAGCGGGTACGCGTTCGGGTACTCGTTGATGGCGCTCGGCACGACGGAGTTGTCGCACTGGGTGCTACCGATGAGCGACGCCGAGTACGACGCCAGCGTCAGGGTCGCGTGACCGCCGGCCTGGTCGTCGAGCAGGTACTTGACGTCCTGGCCCGCCTGGTTGGCGCGGATACCGGCATCGACCGAACAGCTCGTGCTGTCGGCCGGGATCGGAGCCGCGAACACCGTCTTGGTGCCGTCGGAGCGCTTCGCCGAGGCCTTGACGTACAGGGCCTTGTGGTTCGTCGCGTCGCCGTCCTTGATGGTCGGGTTGAGCGAGGCGATCAGGTTGGTCGACCCGCCGTTGCAGACGACCAACTGCGTGCCGCCGGCTCCGAGGTCGAGGTCGGCCTTGGCATCGGGCGTGGCCACGGCAAACGCTGCCGCCACCATGCCACCCGCCAGGGCGACCCGGGTGATCTTTGCAATCTTCACGTGAATGGTTCTCCTCTGTCGCTTCCCCGATCGATCCCCGACCGCATGGAGATCGATCCCTGATAGACGAAGAGATGCTCGATCAGCGGGCTCGTACGCCGCCCTGGTGCTGGTCTTGCGATCCCCCCAGTTGCCACTCGAGCCGATGGCGGCGGGCGCACCCACCGGATCGGATCGAGGCCTCCCAGCAGCGGCGGTCGTCGAAGGACGCTCACCCCTGGCCGTGCGGTCGGCGCAATCCTTGACGCGCTGCGTGGCCGTGTCAAGGAACTCGGCAGAAATCATCCAGGCGGGTCGCGATGGCGTGTTCCTGGTGTTCCTGGTGGGGAAGGTGAGGATTCGGCCCGCTGCATCCGCGCGCGCACGGTGGCGCGAATGCACCAACGAGACGGGCCCGGCCGATCGCCCGGCCGGGCCCGAAACGTGGATCACGTGGTGCGTCCGAGACGAGGTCTCGGGGTGGTGCAGGTTCAGCTTCGGCTACGGCTGCGCGTTCGCGTCGTCGGCACCGAGGGTGAACATCATCTTGTCGTCGAGGGCGTCGGCGTCGACACCGTCGGTCTGGAAGGCCCAGACCTCCGCGATCGCCGCGTTGTTCGGCACCGCGTCGGAGCAGCCGCTCGTGAAGTTGATGTTCTTGGTGCTGTCGGTCGGCAGGAACGTCGTGGTGTTGGTCATGTGGCTGCCAACGGCGACGCCCTTGATGACGATGCCCACCGAGTACTGGATCGCCGGGTTGGCCTCATCGGGGTCGGCGTAGCTGCGCTGGTAGATCTGCGTCGAGAGCTGCTTCAGCGCCGCGTCGACCTGGTTGTACTTGTAGGTGATCTTGCCGTTGATCGGGTACCCGTACGGGTAGTCGGCGAACGAGCCGATGGCTGCCGCGTCACACGCGTTGGAACCGATGAGCGCACCTGCCGCACTGGCAAGGGTCAGGGTCGTCTGGCCACTGGTCTGGTTGTCGTACAGGTACTTGACGTCTTGGGCGCCCTGCGTGGTGGCGATGCCGGCGTCGACGGTGCAGGTCGTGGCGTCGACCGGGATCGGCACCGAGAAGAACGTCTTGGTCCCGTCGGACTTCTTCATCGTGACCTTGGCGTACAGCGCCTGGGTCCCGTCCTTCACCGTCGGGTTGAGCGAGGCGATCGTGTTGCTCCCCGTGCAGGTCATGATCTGGGTGCCCGTGCGGCCCGCTTCGAGGTCGGCCTCGGCGTGCGGTGCGGCCACGGCGAGTGCCGCCGCTGCCATCCCGCCGGCCAGGACGACCCTGGTGATCTTTGCAATCTTCACTGAATGATTCTCCCTTGTCGCTTCCCCGATCGGTCCCGTGGCCACAACGGAACCGTCCCGAATGACGAGTGGAGTTTCGAGGCCCGTGAACTCGATCGATTCTCCACGGACCTGTGGAATTCCCCCCGAAGCACGCACCTGACACGAATGTCAGGTGGGCGGCCAACTGCATCTTTGACGCGCAGCGTGGCGGTGTCAAGGAGCGCACGATGAATCATCCCGGGCGTCACGATCACCGGCGAGCCCGGCCCTCGGGCCCGCCGCGGCATCGGATCGCGCAACGGTGAACGACCGCACACGAGCGTCGGGGGCCCTGGTCCGCTCGCGCCCTGCGTGGTACCGTCGCCCGACGCGGAACCGGTCTTTCTGTGCCGGATTCGGAGCCGTCAGCTCGGAACGAGCCGGCGACGAGAACGGGCAGAACCGGGCAGAACGGGCAGCAGGGGG
>SXJQ01000067.1 GCA_005779345.1 Actinomycetota bacterium | reverse complement strand
GAACCGGCGACGGAGGTGGCGACGGCGCGCGGCGAGCGACTCGGCGCGCGCCCCGGGCGGAGCGCTCACGCCAGCACTCTCGCAGACGCCCGCGCCGGTCACCGGGATGTCGGTTCGTGCGGTTGGGTTCGGGCCGGCCGGGGTCGGCCGGCCCGAGTCGGACCTGACACGAACGTCAGCAATCCGTACGATGCATCGGTAGCGCGACCGAGGGGGCACCGCGATGAAGGCACTGGTCTACGGCGTACGACCGGAGCCCCGCGATCCGGCGGGCGGGCGCGACCGCAGTGCCAACGAGATCGGTGCGAGCGCGGCGGAGGCGAACCCGCTGCTCGCCGGGCTCGCCCGGACACCGATGCGGCTCGACCCCGACTTTCCCGATCCGGGGATCCTGTTGCCCGACTGGGTCGTATGCCGTCCGCGCCTCACGGGGATCTGCGGCTCCGACAGCAAGCAGGTGTTCGGCGACTGGGGCGAACAGACCGCCTCGGTCGACAACCCGATGAAGGGCTTCTTCTCGCTCCCTCAGGTGCTCGGCCACGAGGTCGTGGCCGATGTCGTGGAACTCGGACCGCGAGCGCGCGGTTTGTCGGTCGGTGACCGGGTCGTGCTCGACCCGTGGCTCTCGTGCGCGCCGCGCGGTGTGTCGCCGGTGTGCCCGGCCTGCGCGGTCGGCGATCTCTCGCTCTGTTGGTCGTTCGATGTCGGGCCGATCGCGCCGGGCATCCACACCGGAACGAGTCGCGATGCGAGCGGCGGCTGGGCCGAATTGATGCCCGCGCACACCTCGATGCTTCACCGCGTCCCCGATTCCGTGCCCGACGAGCTCGCGGTGTTCGCCGATCCGTTCGCGGTGATGCTCCACGCGGTGACGCGCAACCCGCCGCCCCCCGGCGGCAAGGTGATGGTCTACGGCGCGGGTGCGTTGGGGACGTGTGCGGTGGCGATCCTGCGGGTGCTGTACCCCGATGTCGCAGTGCTCGTCGTCGCTCGGTTCGACGCCCAGGCCGATCTCGCGACTTCGCTCGGGGCCGCGGTCATCGGTCATGCACCCGCACTCGCGGTCATCGAGGACGCGGTCGACTGGTCGGGCGGACGGTTGCGCGCGAGCGACGGGTTGCCGATGGCGTTTCCCGGCGCGATCGACGTCGTGTACGACACGATCGGCAAGCGCGAGACGTTCGAGGTCGGCGCGCGCGTGTTGCGGGCGCGCGGTCGGCTGGTGAAGGCCGGGGTGCACGGTCCGACGTTCTGGGAGGACACGCCGCTCTACTTCAAGGAGATCTGTTTCGTCGGCTCGAACGCGTTCGGGTTCGAGGAGGTCGAGGGACGGCGCCAGCACGGCATCGACCACTATCTCGATCTCGTTGCCGCCGGCCGGGTCGATCTGACCGGCATGCTCACCCATCGGTTCGGCCTCGACGATTGGCGGGCGGCGTTCACGGCGCTCGCGACCCAGGAGGAGTCCGGAGCGATCAAGGTCGCGTTCGACTTCCGATGACCGCCGATCCGTGGGCCAGAATGAAGGCGATGGAGTCGATTCCCAAACCCCCCGAGTTACTCGCGCTGCACGACGTGACCGCCGAACTGTTCGACACGCTGCAACGATGGTTCACCGTGCCCGAGGCCGTGTCGGTCGACCTCGCGAGCGTCGACAGCGCCGAAGCGGTTCGACAACTCGGTGACCCCGTGATGATCGCCGCGTTCGCGATGCGCAAGCTCCAGGCACTGCACCTGTTGTCGCGCCCTGGTGTTCGCACGAGCACCGACGTGGTCGTCACGATGGTGCAGGACCTCACTCGCGCGCTCTTGCAGGCGCCGAGCATGCGGCTGAGCCTGCGCGCCGAGACCACCGACTGGGACGCCGCCTTCGACGATCTCAGCGCGCTCGACGACGCCCCCGAGGTCGACGATCACGATCCCGAGACCGACCGTTTCAACGAACTGCACGAGTTGTTGCACGTCGCGGTCCAATCCGTGATCGAGGCGGGCGGCGGCGAGATCGTCTTTCTGGAGTGATGCGATGAATGCGAACGGATCCGACCACGATGCGACCCGGCCGTCGGGCGACGCGGTGCTCGTGGAGCGCGACGGGCGCGTGGCGATCATCACGATCAACCGACCGGATCAGCGGAACGCGTTGAACCGCGCGGTCCGTTCCGCGCTGCCACGCGCGATCCGCGAGCTCGAGGCCGACGACGCGATCGACGTGATGATCCTCACCGGCGCCGACCCTGCCTTCTCCGCGGGGGTCGACCTCAAAGAGCTCGGCGCCGGCGCCGCCCAGCCGAGTGACGTCACCGAGGGCACCGATCGCGACGGACGGCTTCCCTATCGCGGCGCGCTCCCTCCGCACGACAAGCTCATCATCGGCGCGATCAATGGTGTTGCCGTCACGGGTGGGTTCGAGATCGCGCTCAACTGCGACTTCATGATCGCGAGCGTGCAGGCACGCTTCGCCGACACCCACGCGCGCGTGGGCATCATGCCGGGGTGGGGTCTCACGGTGTTGCTCGCCCAACGCATCGGCGTGGCGCGAGCGCGTCAGCTGAGCGTCACCGGCAACTATCTCGACGCCCAGACCGCGTACGAATGGGGACTCGTCAACGAGGTGGTGGCACACGACGCCTTGTTGCCGCGCTGCCTCGAGCTGGCTCGCGACTGCTCGACGATCGATCAGCGCGCAGTGCGGCGCATGCTCGCGACCTACCGCGAGGTCGCCGACACGACCGTCGCCGAGGCGTGGGATCTCGAGACCCGAGCGAGCAGAGAGTGGCAGGCCGGCGGACTCGATCCCGCGGCGATCGAGGCGCGTCGCCGGGCCGTCGTGGAGCGAGGTCGCGCGCAACTCGGCGGGTGACGCCGTCCACAACTGGGTCGAGCGGCCCATTCTCGACCTGGCGCCGCGGGCGCAACATCGACCGAGCGGAGGCGCCGCGCGGTGTCTCCGCCTCGATGGCGCAGGTCCGCGTCGTCGACGGTTCGCGAACGACGGGAGAGCGCCGTGCGGAGACTGCTGCGCAGTGTCGCAGTCGCGATCGGCGTCGGTCTCGGCTGTCTGCTGTTCGTCTTCGCACCCGTCGGTGTCGCGCAGGCCGCGCCGCTCCACGATCCGCGGGTCGTCGCGGCCGCCTCGGGGACGGCGGCAACGTCGAACACCGCCGAGTTCGTGGTCATCGCGAGTCTGGTGGTCGGCGCCGCCGGAACCATGTTCGCCGCCGACCGGATGCACCGCGGTCGAAGTCCGCGCCGCCGGACCTGACGTCGACCGACGCGGCGTCGGCGGTTCAGCGCGTGATGCGACCGCGGATCTCCACGACGCGGTAGTCGCGGGCGACGACGAGCAACGCGCGCCCGAGGTCGACGCTGCGGGCCGGCACGTTCGGACCATCGATCACCACGGTCGCCTCCCAGAGCGCGCCCGCTTGGAGGCGGTACGTGCCGCGGCGTTCATAGATGTGTTCGGCCGCCGGGTCTGCCGCGGAGCCGCCTGCGGGATTCGCGACGATCGGTGACCCATCGCCGGGAGCGAACCAGTAGGCCACGCGGCGTGCCTCGCCGACCGCGAGATAGCCGCGGATGCGCACCGAGATCTGCACGCGGTCGGCACCCGCCGCCCACAGCCGCGTGTCGAGTCCGGTGACGCCTTCGCCGATCGGGTTCACCCCGATGCTCGGCGCAGCGATTGCGGCCGCCCGCCACACCTCGCCGTAGGTCGGCGGTTCGGGTTCGGGAGGGAGCGCGGGGGTGCCGCTCGGATCGGCCGGATCGAGCGCGACGCAGATGCGGCGCGACGCGACGACGAGGCCGGTGCGATTGTCGATCGTGTCGATCGTGTACGGCCACCCGAATCCGACGGTCCCGTCGGGCGCGATCGCCGGGCAGATCCCTGCGATCGGATCGCTCGGCTGGCGCGGGTCGGGGGTCGCCCGGGTCGAGAACGGGCGAGGTCCGTCGGGGTCGTCGGCATCGTGCACCTCGCCGCCGTCGCCGGCGTTGGCCCACACCGAGATGGTCGCCGTGGTCCCGTCGCCACCGAACGAGCCGTCGCCGTCGCCCGTCGCAGCGCCCGCCCCCATACGACCCGACAGAGCCGCGACGACCGAGACACCGAGGAGCAGCGCCAACGTCGTGGCGACGGTACGCGCGGCCCGTCGACGGCGGATCACGCTCGCGCACCGTTCGGGTCGGCGTCGAGCACGACCATCGGTGGTCCGTCGAGGAGCGGCAGGATCGCGGCGAGGCGCCAGCGCCCGTCCCAACGTTGCACGGTGACGACCCACCGGCGCGCACCGTCGGACGCCAGCAGGTCCGTCCCGGTGTCGCGCACCGCGTGGACGGCGAGATCGATGGCGGGTGCGTCGAGCGTCGGAACCGCGGCGAGGTCGACGCGCGCGAGTGCGAGGAGTTCGGTGCCGGGAGCGATGACGCGATCGATCGTGGCGGCCCGGTTGGTCGGGTCGGCGAGCGCGGCACGCAGCGATCGGTGGAGTGCGTCGGCGGCGCGTGCGGGGTCCGCTCCGGCGACCGCGTCGCCCGTGGCGGTGGGGTCGCCGGCAGCCGCAGTGTCGGAGACGGTCGTCGTGGGGCCGGCCGGTGCCGGGTCGCCGACACCTGCGCGGTCGGGTTGTGCGGCGCCGGGTTGTGCGGCGTCGGGTTGTGCGTCGTCGGGTTGTTCGGCGTCGCGGGGCGGGAGGGGACGCGCGTCGTCGCGCGTCCGCGGCTGCACCCCGCAGCCCGCAGTCGCGACCATCACGGCGGCCGCGCCGGTCGCAGCCACCGCCGCAAGGATCCGGCCTCGACCGAGTTGCTCTCGCGGGGGATGTCGCAGACTGTGCAAAGCTGTCTGTCCTTCGCTCAGGTGCTGTTTGCCTAGATTACGAACTTCGCGGAGTTCCTGGCAAGGGTGCCACAGCGCCCGGTGCGGCTGGCCGGTGCGTACTTGTCGGTCGGTAGCGCTCGGCCGTACCGTCGGCCGATGGGCACCCCGACGCACCGCGAGCACTACCGGCCCGCGGGCACCCTCGATACGGTCGCCACCTTCCAGTACAGCCAGGCGGTGCGCGCCGGCGGCCTGCTCTTCGTCGCCGGTCAGCCCGGCTGGAACGAACGTCTCGAGGTCCCCGAGGACTACCAAGCCGAGTGCCGCGCCGCCTTCGAGAACCTGCGGGTCGTCCTCGCTGCCGCGGGGTGTGGATTCGACGACATCGTCGACGCGACGTCGCTGCACGCGCCGGGCACCGACCTCGCGGTCTTCTGGGGCGTGCGCAACGACTACCTCGCCCCGCCGTGGCCGGCGTGGACGACGATCGGCGACATCGGTCTCGCGCTGCCCGGCATGCGGGTCGAGATCAAGGTGACCGCGGTGGTTCCGTCGTGAGTACCGGGCCGTCGTGAGCACGGGTTCATCGCGCGCGGCGGCGTTGCCGGTCGCCATGCGGGCGGTGTCGCTGCGCGCTGCGCAGAGCATGGAGGTCGTCGAGCTTCCGCGCCCCGAGCCCGCCGCGGGCGAGGTGCTGGTGCGACTGCTCGGCAACGGCATCTGCGGGAGCGACCTGCACTTCTGGCACCACGGCCCCGCCGGCGAACCTGGCGTGCTCGGCCACGAGATGTGCGGTGAGGTCGTCGCGGTCGGCGCCGCGCTCGACGACGGGCTGCTCGGTGTGCGCGGCGCGATCTGGTCGGGGAACGCGTGCGGCACGTGCGCGCTGTGCCGCGACGGGCTCGGCCACTTCTGCGCGTCGGCGCCGACGCTCGGCGGGTTCCGGCCCGACACGCTCGGTGGCCTCGCCGAGTACGTGTGCGTCGAGCCGCACCGTGTGCTCCCCGCCGACCCGGCGTTGCGCATCGACCAGATCGCGCTCGCCGAGCCGCTCGCCAACGCGATCCGTGCGCTCGACCGCGACGGTGTCCGCGAGGCGCGCCACTGCCTCGTCATCGGGTGCGGTCCGCTCGGACTCGCGCACGTCGCGGCCGCTCGCGCGCTCGGGATCCCGACCGTGGTCGCCGTCGAAGGGCGCGCGAAGCGGCGCGCTGCCGCGCTCGCCGTCGGCGCCGACGAGGTGATCGACCCCGGCGACGACCTCGCCCGTGCCTGCACGGCGCGGTTCGGGGTCGGACCCGACCTCGTCGTCGAGTGCGTCGGTAGCCCCGCAACGACGTACCTCGCGACCTCGGTGGTGCGGCCGACCGGCACGGTGCTGCTCATGGGCGTGTGTGGCGAGCCGTTTCGCGTCAACACGTATCGGTGGCTCGAGCGCGAGATCGTCGTCCGCACGAGCATCGGGACGGGTGCCACCGAACAACGCCTCGCGCTCGATTGGATCGAGTGGGGAGTCGTCGACGTGGCACCGCTCATCAGCGCGCACATCGGCCTCGACGAGGTCCCCGAGGCGTTCGCCGCGCTCGCGGCGGGCGCCGACGAGGTCAAGATCGTGGTGGAGCACCAACGGTGAACGTCGCCGAGGCGCGCGCGCTCTTCCCGGCCGCGACGCGATCGCCCTACTTCGCGACCAACGGCTATGGCCTGTTACCGACCACCGCGCGCGACGCGATGGTCGCCGCGTTGGAGCGCCTCGCCGACCGCGGGTACGGCGCGCACGCGCGCTACGAGCAGGCGGTCGAAGGCGTGCGCGCGCAGGTTGCCGCGTTCGTCGGTGCGGCGTCCGAGGAGATCGGGTTCGTCCGCAACACCGCCGACGGACTCGGCTTCGCCGCGGAGTCGTTGCCGATCGGGCCGGGCGGGCCGACCGCGACGGACGCGCACGGCCGCGACGAGGTCGTCGTCTTTGCCGGCGACTACGGCTCGGTGGTGTATCCGTTCCTCGCCCGCCAACGGCGCGGTGAGCTCCGGGTGCGGATCGTCGACCCTCCGGCCGACGGCGTCATCACTGCCGAGTCGGTCGCGGCGGCGATCGGTCCGCGCACGCTCGCGGTCGCGCTCAGTTGGGTGAGGTTCGATTCGGGCGCGCGGAGCGATGTGGCGGCGATCGCGGCGGTGTGCAGGTCGCGCGAGGTCTGGAGCATCGTCGACGCCATCCAGGGGCTCGGCGTGTTCCCGCTCGATGTGGCCGAGGCCGGTATCGACGTGCTCACCGCGGGCTCTCACAAGTGGCTGTGTGGGCTCGCCGGGCTCGGGGTGCTGTACGTGCGCGCCGAGCGGCTCGCCGAACTGCGACCGACCCGCGCCGGGCTCGACGCATTCGATCATCCCGACGACTACCTGACCGCGGGGTACCCGTGGACGCTCCGACCCGTCGCCGGACGGGTCGAGGACGGCGCCAAACCGGAGGTCGCGATCGCGGGGCTCGGGGCGTCGCTCGACGTGCTGGCGACGATCGGCCTCGACGCGGTCGCGGCGCAGGTGCGGGCCGTGACCGACCGACTCTGCGACGGGTTCGTCGCCGCGGGCGGTCGCGTCCGGAGCCCGCGTGGCGAGACGGCGTGGAGTGGGATCCTGTCGCTCGAACCGCCCTCGGGGCGCGACCCCGCCGCGCTCGCCGCGGCGCTGCTCGCCGACGGGATCGTGCTCGGCGCTCGCGACGGCGCGCTCTGGCTCGGCGCGCACTGCTACACCGACCTCGGCGACGCCGGAACGGGTCTTGGGCCACGATGCGCCGGAATGATCCCGAATCGGCGTCGTCAAGCGTCCGCCGGTGCGGCCCGACGACGCCGGAATGGGTCTTGGGTCGCCGGAATGGGTCTTGGGGCGCCGGAACGGGGTTCAGGGTTCGAGGAGGGCGGCGCGCAGGACCTGCTTTTGGATCTTGCCGGTCGCGTTCTTCGGGAGCGCGTCGACCACGACGAGGCGCTTGGGCTTCTTGAAACCGGCGAGGTGTTCCCGCGCGAACGCCACGAGATCATCGAGCGTCGGGGGTGCGTCGGGGTCGCTCGGCACGACCACGGCGCACACGTTCTCACCCCACGTCGGGTCGGCGACGCCGACGACCGCGACCTCGCGCACCGCGGGGTGGCGTTCGAGGACCTGTTCCACCTCGCGCGACGCGACGTTCTCGCCGCCCGTGACGATCACGTCCTTCTTACGGTCGACGATGCTCAGCAACCCGTCGGGGTCGATCCGCCCGAGATCGCCGGTACGGAACCAACCGTCGTCGGTGAACGCCGCACGTGTTGCCTCGGCGTCGTTCCAGTATCCGGCGCACACCTGATCGGCGCGCACCACGATCTCGCCGGGCGAACCCGGGGCGACGTCGCCGAGGTCGTCGTCGACGATCCGGAGGGCAGCGAGCGGTCCCGGCCGACCCGCGGCCCGCAGCAGGCGCTCGTCGTCGAGGGTGACCGCCGCGCGATGGTCGTCGGGTCCGAGGAACGCGACGTTGCCGGAGAGCTCGGTCATGCCGTACCCCTGGGAAAGATCGACGCCGAGCTGGTCGATCGCGCGTCGCAACACCGGCGCGGGGATGGCCGACGCACCGTACCCGAGGGTGCGCACGCTCGACAGGTCGGCGCTCGCGGTCGACGGTGCGTCGAGCCAGGTCGCGATCATCGTCGGTGCGAGCGACAACGTGCGCACACGATGTCGTTCGATCTGCACGTTGAGGACATCGGGATCGAAGCGGCGGAGCAACACGACCGGGCGCGCGTGCAGGTGGAAGGCGAGCACGTTGTAGCCGGCGACGTGGCAGAGCGGAAACGGTGTCGCGAGAGAGTCGTCGTCGGCGATCGGTCGCGCGAGCGACACGTTGGTGATCCCCGCGGTGAGCGATCGGTGCGTGAGCATCGCCCACTTCGGCAGGCCGGTCGTGCCGGACGTCGAGATGAGCCACGCCACCGCGCGCTCGTCGCCGGTCTCGGCCGCCCCGTGGTCCGCGTGCGGTGCGACGAACCCGGCGAGGTCACGATCGAGATCCACGACCGTGGCGACGCCGGTGCTCGGCAGGTGCGGACGGATCGCCTCGATGAACGGCGACTCGGCGAGCAGGACCCGCGCGTCGCACAGCCGGAGCAGTTCGACCCATTCGTCGGGGTGGAGCCGGTGGTTGAGCGGAGCGAGCACGCGGCCGACGGCCGGGACGGCGTAGTACGCGGCGACGTAGTCGATCCGGTTCTCGGCCAGGATCGCGACGCGGTCACCGGGCGCGGTCACTCCCGCGATCGCGTTCGCGAGGCGCCCGGCATCGGCGCGCAGCTGCGCGAACGACACCTCGAAGTCGTCGACGACGACCGCGACTCCGTCGGGCGTCCGACGCGCCGCGTTGTCGAGGAGGTGTTGGAGCAGCACGACGCGACGGGCGCTCAGGACGCGCTCGCGAGCTCCTGTTCGCACAAGGAGACGAGCTCGGCCTGCTCGGTGTCGTCGAGCACGGCGAACGTGGGGGCGAGCGCAACGTCGGTCGCGGCGTCGGCGAGGTCCCACGCGGCCTGGTACGCCTCGAGCCCGGGGATCGGATCGGTCCACCCGAACAGGGCCGCCATGTGCGGGCTCTTGAGCTGGACCGCGGCGGCGGGCGGAACGCCGTGCGTCAGGATCGCGCCGCCGTGCAGCGCGCCGCGCAGTTCGCGCAGCGCATTGGCGAAGTGCAGCACCCGGGCCTTGGGGCCGGCGGGCGCGGGGAGCGCCCGCCACGCCGCGAAGAGCGGTGCCGACGCGGGATTCGCGGCGGCGGCGACCCGTTCGAGGAGCGCCGCGCAGCGGGCGTGATCGGGACCGTCGCCGAGGTGGGCCTCGCCCCAGGCATGGCCGCACGCGGCGAACGCCGCGCCTGCGGCGGTCGGTTCGCCGACCTGCGACGCTCGGTCCCAGTAGTCGCGCACCGTCGCCGGCGCGAAGAACACGAGCGCGGCGGCGATGACGTCGGCGGGTTGGCGCCCGAGCGTTCCGGCCCGCCCGGCGACATAGAAGTCGAGCCCGTCGTAACCGAGCTCGCCACCCTTGGCGTAGGTCGCGCCGTCGAGCATGAAGCGCGACGGCAGGTCGGAGATGAAGGTCTTGGTCGCGCGGGCCGTGTCGAGGTCGGTCATGCGCCCGACGTTACTCAGCGCAGCCGACGAGCCTCGATGTCGTGCGGGGTCACTCGCGGCGATCCCACAATGCGAGCAGCGTCTCGAGGATCTCGTGGGTGGCGTCGAGTCCGCCGAGATGCGACTCGCCGGCGCGGACCGTCAGCATCGAGCCCGGCACGAGGTCGACCATGTGCTGCGCGTGTTGGAGCGGGACGATGTTGTCGGCGTCGCCGTGCCAGAACCGCACCGGCACCACGATGTCGGCGAGCCGGAATCCCCAGTCGCGGGTGAACAGCGCAATGTCGGTCGGTGCCGCATGGAACTGGCGCGTCGCGGCCCGGTTGAGATCGTCGATGAACATCGCCTTCATCTCGGGCTGCGCGAAGACGCGTCGATCGCCCTCGGGCGAGAAGTGCGCGTAGAGCTCGAGCGCCTGGGGCGCGAGGGGCCTCGCGGCGCGCACCGCGACCCACATCGCGTGTCCGAGCGGCACTCGGATGAGCTCGACGAGGGGGCCGAGACGCGCCGCGAGACCGACGAGGCCGCCGGGTGCTGCCTCGGGACCGCGCGCCGGGGCGACGCCACCGAGCACCGCGGCCGCAACGACGCGGTCGGGATGCCGAGCCGCGCACGCGAGCGCGTACGGCCCGCCGCCCGAGAGCCCACCCACGGCGAACCGTTCGACGTCGAGCGCGTCGGCGACCTCGATCACGTCGTCGACGAGGCCGGCGATGTTGGCGTGGACATGGGCGGTCGACCGGCCGATGCCGGGGCGCTCCACGGCGACCAGTCGGACCCCGAGCTCGGCCGCGGCGCGGCGGGCGGCGAGGGGAATCTGGCGGCTCCCGCCGGGCGTGCCGTGGAACCAGATCATCGCCCGACCGTCGGGGTCGCCGTACTCGCTGTACCCGATGCGCCGCCCCGAACGGAGGTCGATCACGTCGGAGTGACGTGGCGTCAGGTCGATCACGACGCGGAAGCTACTCGGGTCGATCGTGGCGGCCCCCGGGCCGGAAGTCCCAACGATTCCGGACGAGGCCCCGTGTCCCGAGGCCCGCGACCGGAGGCCCGCCGATCCGCTGCGCGAGGCTGGCGGCGCGCGCGGCCTCGGCCCTCCCGTGTTCTGCGCGCGTAGGGACGGTGACCGACATGATCCATGGGTTCGTGCACCCCGATTTCGGCGGGGTGACCGAGGCGTTTCGACGAGTGGCGAGCCACAAGCTCGGCGGCGGTGCCGCGGTCGCGGTGTTCCACCGCGGCGAGCTCGTGGTCGACGCGTGGACGGGGACGCGCAACGGCGGCGGCGAACCGTGGGAGCGCATGACGACCGCGATGAGTTTCTCCACGACCAAGGGTGTCGTCGCGACCGCGATGCATCGCCTGCGCGACCGTGGGCTCGTCGATTACGACGCGCCGGTCGCGGAGTACTGGCCCGAGTTCGCGCAGGCAGGCAAGGGCGCGATCACCGTGCGTCACCTTCTCAACCACACGGCCGGGATGCACCGCATGCGCGGGGTCGTGGCCGAGGCGCACGACCTGCTCGACTGGGACCTCACCTGCGCCGAGCTCGCCGCGGCGCCGGCCGCGTGGTCGCCGGGCGTGCGCCCGGGATATCACGGGATCACCTACGGATTCCTCGTCGGCGAGGTGATGCGCCGCGTCACCGGCAAGTCGGTCGACCAGAACATCCAGGACGAGGTCGCGACGCCGCTCGGACTCCACGGCATGTCGATCGGAGCGTCGGTCGAGCGGCAGGTTCATCTGTCGGACCTCATCGTGGGGATGGGCGACGTCGCGCGCATCGAACGCACCGTCGACAAGCTCGCGCGCGTCCGGGCGATCACGCCGACGCTCGACGCCTTCTTCGTGCCCGGTTTCGACCAGCTCATCGGCGGGAGTCGCGTGTACGACGGCGAACTCCCAGCGCTCAACGGCTGCTTCACGGCGCGTTCGCTCGCGGCGATGTACGCCGCGCTCGCGAACGGCGGGACTGCGCTCGACGGCTCCCGCTACCTCTCCGCCGAGACCGTCGCGACGGCGACTACCCAACAGAGCAGGGCTCGCGACGCCGTCGTGTTCTTCCCGATGCGCTGGCGCCTCGGCTACCACATGGCCGCGACGTTTCGCGGCGTGCTGCCGAAGGGTTTCGGCCACTTCGGCTACGGCGGTTCGGGCGCCTGGGCCGATCCCGAACGCGACCTCGCCGTCGGGTTCGTCTGCAACCGGGTCGCGGGTTCGCCGTTCGGCGACCAGCGGTTCTTGCGGCTCGGCACGGCGGCGGTGCGCGGCGCGGCTGCTCGCTGACGCCGCGCGCCTGCTCGCTGACGACGCGCGGCCGCTACGTGCTCGCCGGTGGCTTCCAGTCGCGGACGTAGTCGGGATTGCGGCGGTCGAGCATCGATGCGGACCGCTTGCGGATCGCATCGTCGGTGGTCTCCGACGGTGGCAGGATCCAGAACTGGTCGGCGCGGATCGCGTCGACGACGCGCGCGGCGACCTCTTCGAGCGGGGTGAACTCGATCTCGACCCCCGCGTCGTGCATCATCGCCTCGAGCCCCGCCAGCGTGGGGTAGGGAGTGTGACGCGGAACCTGCTTCGCGTACTCGTCGGGTCGGGTGCGCCACGCCTCCCAGAGGTTCGTGCGCAACCACTTCGGGCCGGGGAACAACACCGACGCGCTGATCGGCGCGCCGACGCCGCGGAGCTGATTCCAGAGGAGTTCGGTCATGGTGACCACCATGGCCTTGGTCGACGCGTAGATCGCCGCGTCGCCCATCGGCGCGACCCCGCCGTTGCCCGAACTCGTGTTGACGATGTGACCCTCGTCGCCGTGTTCGAGCATCAGCGGCACGAACGTCTTGATGCCCCACGCAACTCCGTAGACGTTGACGTCGATCGCCCAACGCCAGTCGTTGACCTCCGACTCCCAGAGGTTCGTCTGGCCACCGGGACCGATTCCCGCGTTGTTGCAGAGCACGTGGACGGCGCCGAATCGCTGCAGGGTCTGTTCTGCGAGCGCTTCGACCGACTCGAGCTTGGTGACGTCGCACACGATCCCCGCGACGTCGAGTCCCTCGTCGCGCAGTTGCCCGACGGCGGCATCGAGGCGCTCGGCGACGATGTCGGCAGCGACGACGTGCATCCCCTCCTGGCCGAAGCGCTGCGCCATCGCGAGGCCGATGCCGCTCGCGGCACCGGTGACCACCGCCGTCCTGCCATCGAGTCGTTCCACGGCCGGAGCTTGCCATGTCGCGGCGGCCGTGGAACATTCTGGCCATGACTGTGCGCTACGGACCCCGCCCACCCGAACAACGACGCAACCGGGAGGTCGAGGCCACCGCGACCCCGATCTGGTCGGAGGCACTCACGGCGATCTGGGAAACCGATCCCGAGGTGGTCGCCGCGGTGTTGCCGCCGCCGCTCGCGCCCGTCGAGGGCGAGCCGCTCGTGCGCTGCACGATCACGATCGTGCAGATGCCGGTCGGTCCGTCGTTCGGCGCGGGGTGGCTCGGCGTTCGCGCCCGGCACGGCGACGTCGTCGGCGAGTATCCGATCTTCATGCCGATGACGACCGAGCAGTCGGTGGTCGGCGGGCGCGAGACCTATGGCGAGCCGAAGAAGATCGGTGAGGTGTGGAGCCGCCGTGAGGTGGATCCCGCGGGCGGCGAAACGGTCGAGGGCGTCATCGCTCGGATGGGGTTCACGCTCGTGGAGATCCGCGGCCGCATCGCCGAGACGCGCGCGCCGTACGAGCTCGACAAGCGCGACTTCTGGTTCAAGGTCGCGCCGGCCTCCGACGGCGACGGGCTCGAGGACGACGCATTCCTCGTCTACGGCGAGAAGCACGAGTCGGCGCGCGTGTACCTCGGGGTCGAGGGCGAGGTCCACCTCGGCGAGAGCCCGCTCGATCCGGTTGCCGATCTCGTCGTCCGTCGCGTCGTCGACATCAACTGGACCGAGCGGGCATCGAGTCAGGTCGGTCGAACGATCGCCCGGGTGCCCGCCGGCGACTTCGCCCCCTACCTCCATCAGCGCTACGACGACCTGTCGGTGCTCGGCGCGGGAGCGAAGCGATGAGCGAGCGGCCATACACGATCATCAGTGCCGACGGCCACGCGGGCCTGCCGTGCGAGGAGTACCGGCCGTACCTCGACCCGAAGTTCTTCCCGCAGTTCGAGGAGTATCTCGCCGAGCGTCACGCCAAGCGCGAACTCGATCTGCAGATGAATTACGACTTCATCATGCACTGGGAGACCGACAACGAAGAGGGCCTGCGTGGTGCCTTCGACGTGGAGCAGCGCGACAAGGAACTCGACGCCGACGGGGTCGCGGCCGAGGTGATCTTCGCCGACGCCGACGCGATCAGCGGGATCGCGTCGCCGCCGTTCGGTGCGGGGTTGTCGGCGGGCGAGATCGACGATCCCGACCTCGCGTTCGCTGGTGCCCGCGCCCACAACCGCTTCCTCGTGGAGTTGTGCGCACATTCGCCGGAGCGGCGCGCCGGGGTCGGGCTCGTGCCGATCTGTCACGACATCGATCGCGCGGTCGACGAGATCGAATGGCTCGCGCGCCATCCCGGGATCCGCGGGATCATGATCCCGACGATGTGGCACGACCGCCTGCCGTACAACCACCACGACTACGACCGCGTGTGGGCTGCGGCTCAGGCGGCGAACCTGCCGGTGCACGTCCACTCGGGGGAGGCCGCGAAGTCCGAGTACGGCGACCACGTCGGCATCTATCTCGCCGAGGTCGTCTGGTGGACGCACCGTCCGATCGCGCACCTCTTGTTCGGAGGCGCGTTCGAACGATTCCCGGGGCTCAAGATCGTCGTCACCGAGGGCGCGGCCTACTGGGTGCCCGACATGAAGTGGAAGTGGGACCAGTACTTCGGCGGCGGCCACACCACGAAGAAGATGGCCGCGATGATGCAGGGCATCATCTCCAAGCTCCCGAGCGAGTACTTCGGCACGAACATTTTCGTGGGTGCGTCGACCATGTCGAAGGAGGAGATCCGCCGCCGGCATTCCATCGGCTGCGACTGCGTGATGTGGGGGACCGACTATCCCCATCCCGAGGGCACCTGGCCGAACACGATCCCGCGCCTCCAGGCCGACTTCGCGAGTGTGCCGATCGGCGACGCGCGGCTCATGCTCGGCGAGACCGCGGCGCGCTGCTACGGGTTCGATCTCGGCGCGCTCGCGCCGATCGCGGCGCGGATCGGACCGAGCCCGGCGGATCTCGGCCAGGATCCGTCGGTGGTCACGACCGAGGCCGAGTTGCGCGCGGCGACGTGGTGGAAGGACGACTACGGCTTGCGTTGATCGAGTGGGCCGTCGGCCGGCGTCGGTGCGGTCGTCGCGGTGATGGTGATGCGCACGCGCACCATCGGGTGGACCTTCAGCATCGCGACGCGGGGCGGTTCGAGCCCCCAGCGCCGGACGTCGAACGCCGCCTCGCCGGTGATCGCCACGCCACCGTCGATCGGGCGGACGACGAGTTCGCCGGGGACCTCGTTGGTGACGCCGCGGAAGGCGATGGTGCCGCGCACGACGAGCGTGTCGTCGCGCACGGCGTCGATGGCGACGATCTCGCCGACGATGGCGGGGTAGCGGCGCGCATCGATCCGTCGCCGGGTTTCGCGATCGACGAGCGCGTTGCCCGAACGCAATCGGTCGACGGCCACCTCGACGGTGCCCTGCGCGAGGCGGGCGCCGGCGCGCGCCTCCGCATCGAGGTCGAACCACCCGGTCAGGCCGGTCGCGGTCGCCCGGATCGGATGGACCGACGACGAACCTTCGATCCAGACCTGCGACCGTTGCGGATCGATCGTGTAGCGAGTCATCGGGCACCTTCGGACGGTCGCGCGGCGACGTGTACGAGTTCCCGAGGCTAGAGCGGGTACCCTGGCGGATCGCTCCACATCACGTGGATCGACGTTTCGCTCTCCAAGGGGTCCCACGACGGCTGCGGCCGATCCTCCGGGCTCCGTCTCGATGGTGTGCTTCATGGCGCTGCTCGAGTGAGTGCGCTTCCCATCATCGAGTTTCAGGAGTCTTTTCGTGTCATTTGCAGATCTCGGCGTTCCTGCCGATCTCGTCGCCGCGCTCGCCGCGCGCGACATCACCGAGCCCTTCCCGATCCAGGCGGCGACGCTCGCCGACTGCCTCGCCGGCAAGGACGTCTGTGGCAAGGCCCCGACCGGCAGCGGCAAGACGCTCGCCTTCGGGATCCCGCTCGTCGCCAACGTCGCGCCGGCCAAGCCGCGCCGGCCCCGCGCCCTCGTCCTCGCGCCGACGCGCGAACTCGCGGCGCAGATCCAAAAGGAGCTGCATTCGCTCGCCGCGGTGCGCAACAAGCGCGTCTTCAGCGTCTACGGCGGCGTCGGCTACGAGCCCCAGAAGCGGGCCTTGCGCAACGGGGTCGACATCCTCGTGGCGTGTCCCGGCCGTCTCGAAGACCTCATCGCCCAGCGTGCGGTCCGGCTCGACGCGGTCCAGATCATGGTCATCGACGAGGCCGACCGCATGGCCGACATGGGCTTTCTCCCCGCGGTCCGGCGGATCCTCGACCAGACCGCGGAGGATCGCCAGACGGTGCTGTTCTCCGCGACGCTCGACGGTGACGTCGCGGTGCTGACCAAGGAGTACCAGCGGTTCCCGGTGCGCCACGAGGTGGAGTCGCCCGAGGATCACTGGGCCGAGGCCGAGCACGTCTTCGAGTCGGTCGACACGAGCCGTCGCCTCGACCGCGCGTCGGAGATCATCTCGTCGGGCGGACCGACGATCGTGTTCTGCCGCACGCGCCACGGCTCCGACAAGGTGGCCAAGGCGCTCAAGATCCGCGGCGTCGAGGCGCTCGCGATCCATGGCGGGCTCTCGCAGGCCAAGCGCGACAAGGCGCTGTTCGCGTTCCGCAAGGGCTCGGTGAACGCGCTCATCGCGACCGATGTCGCGGCGCGTGGCATTCACGTCGACGATGTCGCGTGCGTGCTCCACTTCGACCCGCCGGTCGACACCAAGACCTACGTGCACCGTTCCGGGCGGACGGCGCGCGCCGGTGCCGAGGGCCGGGTCGTGTCGTTCGTCGCTCCCGACCAGCGCAAGGCCGCGCTCAAGCTCCAGCGCGATCTCGGTCTCGTGGCCGCGGCTCCCGCCGAGGGCAATCGCGGCGGTGGCGGTGCCGGCAAGCGGAACGGCAACGGCGGTGGCCGCAACGG
>SXJQ01000066.1 GCA_005779345.1 Actinomycetota bacterium | reverse complement strand
GGGCGAGGTGTGGATCCGCTCGCCGATGGTGATGCACGGCTACTGGCGGATGCCCGAGGCGACCGCGGAGACCGTCTACCCCGGAGGCTGGCTGCGGACCGGCGACTGGGGTCGAATGGACGGTGGGCGGCTTTACCTCGCGTCGCGCCGCAAGGATCTCATCCTGCGCGGCGGCGAGAACGTGTACCCGGCCGAGATCGAGGCGCGGCTCGTCGAACACCCCGCGGTCGACGAGGTCGCGGTGGTCGGCGTCGACGACCCCGAACTCGGTCAGGCCGTCAAGGCCGTCGTCGTCGTGCGCGAGGGTGCGACTGCCGATGCCGACGACCTCCACGACTTCTGTGCCGCTGCGATCGCGTACTACAAGGTGCCGAGCCAGTGGGAGTTCCGTCATACGCCGCTCCCGCGCAACGCGATGGGCAAGCTGTTGCGCGATGCGCTCGACGACACCGCCGACGATGCCGCGCGTCGCTTCGTGGAGGAGTGAACGAGATGGCGATCGATCTCGCGACGTTGTGCGCGCCCGCCCAGACCGCGCTGGTGCTCCAGGAGGTGCAGAACGGTGTGGTCGGCGAGCGGAGCGCGCTCCCGGCCCTCGCCGCGGCCGCCGCCGCGGTCGATCTCGTCGGCAACTGCGCGCGACTCGCTCGCCGTGCGCGAGAACTGCAGATCCCGGTGTTCCACTGCACGGCGGCCACCCGTGGCGATCTCGTCGGCGCGAACCGCAATGCGCGCCTGTTCATGGGCGTGCTCAAGGCGCCGGTGCGGCTCTTGCCGGGTACCGAAGCCGTGCAGGTCCCTGCGGAGATCGGTGTTGCCGACTCCGATGTCGTGCTCGAGCGCTACCACGGCGTTGGCCCGATGACCGGTACGCAACTCGACTCGATGCTCCGCAATCTCGGAGTGCGCACGATCGTCGGCGTCGGGGTGAGCCTCAACATCGGGATGTTCAACTTCACGGTCGACGCGGTCAACCGCGGTTATCAGTTCGTGATGCCGCGCGACGCCGTTGCCGGGGTGCCGGCCGAATACGGCGAGGCCGTGCTCACCAACTCGCTCTCGCTGCTGGCGACACTCACGACGACGGACGCGATTCTCGCGGCGTGGGGCTGACCGACGCGTCGAGCGATTGCCGCGTCGCGTTCGCGTCGGCATGCGCGTCGGGCTCCGCTCGCGGCGCGGCGAGGTGCGCCACACGGGCGAACACCGACCGCAGGCTCGTCGTGCCTGCGCCGAGGAACGTGATGTGCGCGGTCTGGCCGCGGGGGAGGGCACCGCTCAACACGCTCGGCTCGCCGCGGTCGTCGCGCCACGCGAGCGAGAAGGTCCCGAAGGCGGGCACGACCTCTCCCGGGGGTCGGATCGCGTCCGCGACCGCGTCGGCGCTCGTCTCCGTGCGTTGGGCGACGACCGCGCAAAGACCCACGACCGTCGTGAGGAGCGACGCGTGGCGATCGAGGGGTGGCCAACTCGCGACCGTGGTTCGAGCCGCGCAGGGCAGACCTTCGCTCCCGAGGAACACGATCAGCGCCTTCTGTCGTTCGATCTCATCGGCGCGGTCGCTGCCGGAGATCTCGACGATCCGCCGGGCGATGTGGTCGATCTCGGCGAGCACGTCGACGGTCCCGGCCGAGAAGCGGACGCGGTCCAAGAGGCTGCGCCCGACGTCGGCGAACGCTCCGTTGATCGTGCCGAGGCCCTCGCCCGCGATCGCGTCCTCGAGGGATCGCGCCGCGACCGCGTAGCGCTGCGCGAACACGTCGCGCAGGTACGAGCACGCGGCAGCGAATGCCGGGCCGTCCATGGTCTCGCCTCCCGGGGCAACCGTCCGTGGTGTCCGCCCACCTGGTATTTCGGGTCGATCCGAGGTCGGCTGAAGGGTCGCCGGCCGGATCTGACGACCCGTCAGATCCGAGATAGCCTCCGGTTCGCCGGCGCGTCCGGTCGTACCCACTCCAAGTCGTAGGGAGCGCACCATGGTCGAGATCCCCCGCATCATCTCGGTCGACGATCATGTGATCGAGCCCGTCGATGTCTGGCAGAGCCGTCTCCCGGAGCGGTTCAAGGCCGTCGGCCCTCGGGTCGAGCGCCGCAAGATCAAGCACATGGGCTACGTCGGTGGGGTGTTCTCCTACGAGGAGGCCTCCGCCAGCGAAGACGGCACCTGGTGCGACTGGTGGTTGGTCGAGGACCTCAACTACCCGCTCACGCGCCTGTCGGCTGCCGCCGGTTACCCCCGCGACGAGGTCACGGTCAGCCCGATCACGATGGACGACATGCGCCCGGGATGCCACACCCAGGCCGACCGGCTCGCCGACATGGACGTCAACCACGTGGAGGCGAGCCTCTGCTTCCCGAGCTTCCCGCGCTTTTGCGGACAGACGTTCTACGAACGCAAGGACCGCGAGCTCGGCGACCTCTGCGTGAAGGCCTACAACGACTGGATGCTCGACGAGTGGTGTGCCGGCAGCGACGGCCGCCTCATCCCGCTCATCATCATCCAACTCTGGGATCCGGTCGTCGCCGCCGCCGAGGTCCGACGCAACGCCGCGAAGGGATGTCGCGCGCTGACGTTCAGCGAGATCCCGCCGTTCCTCGGGCTGCCGTCGATCCACGACAAGAACAAGTTCTGGGATCCGCTCTTCGCCGCGTGCGAGGAGACGGGCACCGTGATCAACATGCACATCGGCTCGTCGTCGAAGATGCCGTCGACGTCGCCCGACGCGCCCGCGGCGGTCGGCTCGACGCTCACGTACATGAACGCGGCGATGTCGCTCACTGACTGGCTCATGTCGGGCGTGTTCGAGCGGTTCCCGAAGCTCACGATCGCGTACAGCGAGGGTCAGATCGGCTGGATCCCCTACGTGCTCGAGCGCGCCGACAAGGTCTGGGAGGAGAACCGCGGGTGGGGCGGTGTCGCCGAGACCGTGCTGCGCCCGCCGTCGGAGTACTACTTCTCCAACATCTTCGGCTGTTTCTTCGACGACCCGCACGGGCTGAAGAACCTCGATGCCGTTGGCGTCGACAACGTGACCTTCGAGACCGACTACCCCCACAGCGACAGCACCTGGCCGCACACGAAGAAGGTGGCCGAGGAGATCATGAAGGATCTCACCCAGGAGCAGGTCGACAAGATCTGCCGCGGCAACGCGATCCGCATGCTGGGGCTCGACCTGTAGCTCCGCGGCTCGACCTGTAGCTTCGCGGCATCGCGCGAGAAGGGGCCGAGCCGGTGGGGCGTGCAGTCTGGGGGAGGCGAACCTGGGTCACGGCGGTCGCTGCCGCGGTCGCCGTCGTCGCGGCAGGCGCGTGCAGCACTTCGCTCACGGGCCGCCTCGACATGACCAAGATCGAGCGATCGATCCGCGAGGCGGCTTCCACCGGCGAGTTCGAGGGCGCCGCGGTGACCGTCGTCGACTGCCCCGACGAACGTGAGTACGACGCCGGCGACGAGTTCACGTGCACCGCGACGATCGACGGTCAGGCGATCGACTTCGTCGTGACCCAGATCGACGGCAACGGTGGGGTCACGTTCGAGTTGGCCGAGGGCATCGTGCCGGTACGACTCGACGAGTACGAGGCGGTCGCCGTCGCGTTCGTGCGTCAGAACGAGAGCGCCGAGGCGACCGCACGCTGTGGCGACGGTGCGGTGCGGTTCGCGTTCATCGATGGGCCGACCGACATCGCGTGTGTCGCCGACTACGGAGGGTTCGCGCGTGGCGTCGCGGTCCACGTCGACGCGGCCGGCGTCGTCGACGACGTGCAGTTCTCCCAGGCGCGGCTCGACAGCGCGACGGCGGGCGAACGGGCGGTGCCGCAGTTGGTCGACGCACTCGGGGGCCCGTTCTTGTTGTCGTGCCCCGACACCTTCGCCGACGACTCGACGTTCGTCGCCTTCGACCCCGGCGACACCTTCGACTGCGACGCGCTGCGCGACCTCGCCGTCGTGGCGCGGGTACGGATCACGGTCGACGATGTCGAGGGCGCGCTCACGGCCGAACGGCTCTGAGGTCGCGGACCGGCACACCACCGACCCGCGATCGCGAAAGTAGAACGCGTTATAGTTCGGCCCATGGCTGATGCGGAGCGGCAGTACCAGGTGCTCATCGGCGGCGAGTGGCACGACGGCGCCGACGGCACGTACGACATCGTCAACCCGGCGAACGGCGAGGTCGCCGGTCGCGCGGCCGAGGCGTCGGTCGCGCAGGCCGAGGCGGCGGCGGCCGCGGCCCGCGACGCGTTCGCCTCGTGGTCGCGCACGAAGCCCGAATACCGCGCCGGGTTGTTGCAGAAGGCCGCCGATGTCGTGCGCTCGCACGCCGACGCGCTCGTGCCGCTCGTCATCTCCGAGACCGGCTGCACCGCGACGGTCGGCAAGACGATGCAGGTGCCGCAGGTCTTCGCGCGCTTCGACCGCTACTCGCGCGGCGCGCTCGACTCCGACACGATCCCGCTGCCGCCGATGGAGATGCCGCAGACTTCGCTCGCACCCGGCGGGATCATGGGCGCGATCGCGCGGCGGATCCCGGTCGGTGTCGTCGCCTGCATCACGCCCTACAACTTTCCGATCGTCAACATGGCCGGCAAGATCGGGCCCGCGCTCGCGACGGGCAACACCGTCATCGTGCGCCCGGCATCGCAGGACCCGCTCGCCGTCGTGCAACTCTGCCGGATCCTCAACGACGAGGTCGGGTTCCCGCCCGGCGTCATCAACTGCATCACCGGCTCCACGCCGCCGACGGGCGAGGCGCTCGTCGAGAGCCGCGACGTCGACATGATCAGCTTCACGGGGTCGACCGGCGTGGGGCTGCGCATCGCCGAGGTCGCCGGCCGCACGATGAAGCGGCTGTTGCTCGAACTCGGCGGCAAGGGTGCGGCACTCGTGCTCGACGATGCCGACGTCAAGACCGCGGTCGGGGCGATCGGCTCGGTGTGGACGTTCCACTCGGGGCAGATCTGCACGGCGCCGACTCGCGCGATCATCCACCGCAGCAAGTACGACGCGGTGGTCGAGGGGCTGGCGAAGATGGCGAGCGTGCTCAAGGTCGGCGACCCCTACGAGCCCGGCGTGGTGCTCGGACCGCTCATCAACCAGGGCCACCGCGACCGCGTCGAGAGCTACATCGCGAGCGGCAAGGAGCAGGGCGGGACCGTCGTCGCGGGCGGTGGTCGCCCCGAGGGCCTCGACGCAGGTGCCTACCTCGAGCCGACGCTGATCGCGGACTGCCGTCCCGACTTCCGTTGCGTGCGCGAGGAGATCTTCG
>SXJQ01000006.1 GCA_005779345.1 Actinomycetota bacterium | reverse complement strand
TCTGCCAGGTGCCGAACAGCCACGCGAACGAGCCCGCGATCACCAGCAGCATCGGCAGCAACAGTGCCAGCGCGCTCAACCCAGCCCGGGATCGCCTCACCCATCGGGCATCGGCACCTCGCGCCCCGAAGTGAAGCCCGCCGGACACCCTCCGCCGAAGTCACACCTCGGGTTCGCCGGCGCCCCACGGGAGAAGCTCCGATGCCATCAGCCGCGACGAGCGCGGCCGAACCTGGGGATGCCGCGGCCGACGGGTTCGCGGGTCTCGGGTGCGAGGCCGCCGTCGCCAAGCGAGGGTGATCGACTCACACGATGAGGAGGATCAGCCCGCCGAGGCCGAGGACCAACAGCCCGGATCCTGCGAGGATCTCCGCGTCGACCTGTACGTAGAACCAACGGGGGCCATCATCGCGGGAACCGCCGGCCGCGCCGAAGGCACCGAACGCGAGTTGGACTGCGCCGAAGGCCAAGACGAGGAGGCACCCGACCAGAGTGAGGTCGCCGCCGCGCGCTGCTTCGAAGGTGATGCCGCCGAATGTCGCCAACTCGACGACAACCAGGACCAACCACACGCGACCCAGCCACGACGACAGCATCCGCGTGAGCAACGTCACCAGGTGCATCGTAGATGCGGTGGAAGCCGAGCACGCAGAGCCGCTGGTCCCCCGAACCGGAATCAGAGGTTTGCGATGAGCGACGCTGACGTCGCGATCGGAACCCGAGCCAGGCGGAGCGCCATGCAGAGCAGGACGACGGGTACATCCACGTCGGCACGAACTGTCGTCGAAGATCCTCGGAAGATCGCGACGACTGGTCCGCCGTCCGCATCGGAGACGAGCCAGTCGCGCCAGCCGCGAAACCGCGCGACGAGATCGACGGAGTCGAACTGCACTTCGACTTGCCGGGCGGCTCGGCTCGGACCCTTGCGACTCGTTCGGAGGTGCCCCCTCCCCTGAGACGTATCGAACGCCACCCCCACGCGCATGCGCTCGAGCGACAGCGCGCTGGAAAGGGTGATCCAACAAGCACCGTCGGCGCTCGCGATACGAACTCGCGGCCCGGTGAACTCGTAGCAGCCGGCCAGGTCGCCGTGGCGGAACGAACCGCTACCGCCGTTGCGAACGACCCGCGCGATGCGGTCGCCCAGCGGAATCTCGATGCGCGTGAACTGTGGTCGGTCTGCCTGGTTCACGGTGCCAGTCTGTACCAGGCGGCTCAGGGGCGGGCGCCGTGGGACGACGGCCCTGGGGTGCGCAGGGGGGCGGCGAGGTTCGCGAAGTCGCAGAGGAGGGGGCGGGTGTCTGCGGGGTCGACGATGTCGTCGACGAGGAACGCCTCGGCGGTCTTGAAGGGATTCTGGCCGCGGGCGAGGCGCGTCTCGATCTCGGCGCGCAGCGCGGCCGGGTCTTCGGCGGCTTCGAGTTGGGCCTTGTACGCGGCCTCGATGCCGCCTTCGAGCGGCAGGCTGCCCCAGTTGCCCGAGGGCCAGGCGAACCGCATGCTGAGCCGCGACGCGTTCTGGTGCGCGGCGCCGGCCACACCGTAGACCTTGCGCAGCAGTACCGAGCACCACGGCACCGTCGCCTGGTAGATCGCGGCGAGGGTGCGTGCACCGTGGCGGATCGTGCCTGCCTGCTCCGATTCGGTGCCGATGAGGAAGCCGGGATTGTCGACGAAGTGCACGACCGGCAGGTGGAACGTCTCGGCGAGGTCGACCCAGCGCTCGACCTTGCGGCTCGCGTCGGCTGTCCAGCCGCCCGCGTAGTGGTAGGGGTCGTTGGCGAGGATCGCGACCGGCCAACCGTCGAGGCGCGCGAGACCCGTCACCGCGCTGCGGCCCCACTGGCGACCGACCTCGAAGAAGGTTCCCGCATCGACCACGCGCTCGACGATGTCGCGCGCCTGGTAGACGCGGCGCCGCTCACGGGGGATCGCATCGCGCAACGCAGTGTCGCGCCGCGCGGGGTCGTCGTGCGGCGCCGCGCGCGGCGGCAGGTCGTGCACCGAACTCGGGAGGTACGACAAGAACCGGCGTGCGCGTGCGAACGCGTCGTGTTCGGTCGCGACCTCGTCGTCGACGGTGCCGTTGCGCGTGTGGATCGAGCTGCCGCCGAGCGTCTCCTTGTCGACGGTCTCGACGCCGAGCCGGTTCACGACCGGCGGTCCCGCGACGAACAGGTGTGAGGTCTCTTTCACCATCACCGAGTAATGGCTCGTGACCACCCGAGCCGCGCCGAGCCCGGCCACGCTGCCCAGGCACAGGCTCACGGTCGGGACGGTCGACAGGTTCGCGACCACCCAATCCCAGCCGGGGTTGAACGGCACGAAGCTGCGCCGCTCGGTCTCGAGGGTCTTGACGCTGCCGCCGCCGCCCGATCCGTCGACGCACCGCACGATCGGGAGGCGCAGGTCGTGCGCCATGCGCTCGGCATGCACCTGCTTCTGGAAGATGGCTGCATCGGCCGCCCCGCCGCGCCCGGTGAAGTCGTCGCCGCCGACGACGACGGGGCGGTCGTCGAGGCGGCCGCGACCCATCACGAAGTTCGCGGGCGTGAAGTCGACGAGGTTGCCGTCGTCGTCGTAGGTGCCGCGTCCGGTGAGCGCACCGATCTCGTGGAACGTCCCCGGGTCGAGCAGCGCGTCGATGCGCTCGCGGACCGACAGCTTGCCGAGGTCTCGGTGGCGGGCGAGCTTCTCCTCGCCGCCCATCCGGTGGGCGAGGTCGGTGCGGCGCGCGAGTTCGTGGAGTTCGGGCTGCCAGATCGACGCGTCGTCCACGGTGCGCTGCCTAGAGCGGCAGGGTGCCCGTCGCGGTGTTGACGCTGCCGGTGTCCTTGTATGCCGCGATCGTGCGCTGCGCGGTGCGCATGAGGTGGATCTCGTCGGCGCCGTCGGCGAACCGGGCCCAGCGCGCGTGCTGGAACATGTTGGCGAGCGGCGTGTCGGTGCTGTAGCCGAGCGCGCCGTGCACCTGGATCGAGCGATCGATGATGCGGTTCAGCGAGTTGGCGACGAAGTGCTTCGCCATCGACACCTCGGAGATGAAGGGCTCCTTGCGGTCGATCTTGTAGGCCGCATGCAACACCATGAGCTTGCACTGGTACAGCTCGATCGTGCTCTCGGCGATCAGCCATTGGATGCCCTGCTTCTCGGCGAGGATCGATCCGTGGCTGTAACGGTTGAGCGAACGGTCGACCATCATCTCGAGCGCCATCTCGGCCTGCGCGATCCAGCGCATGCAGTGCGCGAGGCGCGCCGGCCCGAGGCGATACTGGCCCAGCAGGTGACCCTGACCGCGTCCGCCGAGCATCTGATCCTGGTGCACACGCAAGTCTTCGATCACGATCTCGCTGTGGCCGGTCGAGCCGTGCATGGTCTCGACCTCGCGCACGTCGTTCCAGCCCTCCGACGGCAGGTCGATGATGAACGCGGAGTTCGCGGCCTGCGGGAGGTCGGGGTCGTCTTCGGTGCGGGCGATGAGAATCGCGAACGTCGCGCGGCGCGCCCCGGAGATGAACCACTTGTGCCCGTTGATCACCCACTCGTCGCCGTCTCGGTACGCGCGGGTCTGGATCAGCGTCGGGTCGGAGCCGGCGACCTCGGGCTCGGTCATCGCGAAGCACGAGCGGGCGATGCCGTCGCAGAGCGGCTTCAGGTACTTCGCCTGCTGGTCGGGCGTACCCCAGTGCGCGAGCGTGTGCATGTTGCCTTCGTCGGGCGCCTGGCAGTTGAGCGCGAACGGGCCGAAGCTCGTGCGCGCCGCCTCGGCCTGCACCATCGCGAGCTCGACATGGCCGAGCCCCATGCCGCCCCACTCCTCGGGCATGTGCGGACACCACAGGCCCCGGGCCTGGGCCTCCTTGCGCATCTCGACGATCGCGTGGATGAGGCTCGCCCGGTCGTCTTCGCGGATCCCGGCTTCGAGCGGCTTCACGACGGTGTCGATGTAGTCGCGCACCTTCGTACGGATCTCTTCGAGTTCGGGCGACAGCGTGAAGTCGATGGCCATGGTCGTCAGCTTCCCCGGGACTTGACCGCGCGGTCAAGCCGCCCCGGGAGCGGTGCGATCGCAGGGTCGGAGGCGGTGCTCAGGGCTTGATCCACACCCGGAGCGGCCCGACGCGCACGACGCCGAAGTTGGCGAGGCGCATGAGGTCGGCATCGCCGGCGTAGCCGACGACCGTGCTCGTCGGCCAGTGGCGAGCGATGCCGGCGAGCAACCTGGGCCACGACTGCTCACCGCCGCGATGCGCGAACAAGTTGGTGACGCCGACGACGTCGTCGGTGCGGTACGCGACCGCGCCGGCGATGATGCGGTCGTCGAGCGGTTCGGCGAGGACGAGGACGTCGGGGTCGTCGAGCACTTCCGGGCGCAGCGGGGCGGCGCTCTTGTCGGCCCCCGACCACGACTCGACCCAGCGATCGAAGTCGCGCTCGTCGATCGGGGCCCACGCGTCGGGCTGATCGCCGCCGGGGGGACACGTGAACCACGATGCCGCGAACAGTTCCTCGAAGCCGGCCGCGGCGAGGTCGAGGTCGGCGAAGCTGTCCTTGACCGAGGCGTCGGGCGTGGTGAGGTCGATGCGGGCGAGCACGTCGTCGGCCGAGACGCCGGGCGCGAGGGTGATTGCGTCGGGGTAGAAGCGTGGTGTCCGCGTCGGACTCGTCCAGGCCGTCGGCGCGAACGCGCCGTCGATGCCGTGCGTTCGCGCGACGACATCGCACCAGCGAGCGTTGTTGTCGATGACAGCGGCGAGGCTCACGATGGCGTTGGTCCCTTGGTCACACCCCGACGGTAGTGCTCGGCGTGCGAGAATCCGGCAATGCGCGCTGCGATCGCCAACTCCGGTCTGCTCCGAGTCGGAGAAGTCGATGATCCCGTTCCCGGATCCGGCGAGGCGCTCGTGCGGGTCGCGGCATGCGGGATCTGCGGGAGCGACCTGCATGCGCTGCGCCACGGCGACCGAATGGTCGAGCAGGGGCGGGAGGCCGGACTCCCCACGATGTTCGACCCGCACCGCGATCACATCATGGGCCACGAGTTCTGCGCCGAGGTCGTCGAGCTGGGCCCCGACACGCAGGGCTCGCCCGTGGCACCCGGCGATCTCGTGACCTCGATCCCGATTGCGTTGACCGCCACGGGCATCGAACCGATCGGCGCGTACAGCAACACCTGGAACGGCGGGTACGCGGAGCTGATGCGTTTGTCCGCGGCGATGTGCGTCAAGGTTCCCAACGGCCTGGATCATCGCCGCGCCGCGCTGACCGAACCGATGGCGGTCGGTCGGCACGCGGTCGGCAAGGCCGCACTGCAGCCGCGCGATACCGCGGTCGTGCTCGGGTGCGGTCCCGTCGGCCTCGCGACGATCGCCGAACTGCGGCACCGCGGGGTCGAGACCATCGTCGCGCCCGACTACTCGGCACGTCGGCGAGCGACGGCGACCGCGATGGGCGCGAGCGAGGTGGTCGACCCCCGCACCGAGCCCGCGATCGACGCGTGGCGCCGGGTCACCGGTGGCCTGCAGCCGCTGGTGACGTTCGAGGCCATCGGTGTGCCGGGCCTGCTCGACGAGGCGATGAAGGCCGCGCCGCCCCAGTCGCGGATCGTCGTCGTCGGTGTCTGCATGGAAACCGACTCGATCCACCCGTTCGTGGGGATCAGCAAGGAACTCAACCTGCAGTTCGTGCTCGGCTACGACCCGTTCGAGTTCCTCGACACGCTCCGGGTCATCGCCGAGGGCGAGGTCGACGTCACCCCGCTCGTCACCGGTGTCTGCGGCATCGACGGCGTGCCCGACGCGTTCGCCGCGCTCGACGACCCGGAGGAGCACGTCAAGATCCTCGTCGAGCCGGGTGGTCCGGCGACCGTCGCCTCGCTCGCGTTGTAGTCGCCGCGGGCCTTCCCCGCGAGCCGCGCGGAGCCCGGTGTCCGGTCCGACCGGTAAGAATCGGGCTATGGATCAACTCGAAGGCAAGGTCGCCGTCGTCACCGGGGCGGGGAGCGGTATCGGTCGTGCGCTCGCAGTCCGGCTCGCGGGCGAAGGGATGACGGTCGTCGCGGCCGACATCGACGCGGCGGGTCTCGACGCGACGCTCCTCGCAGTGCACGAGGCGGGCTGTCGTGGTCTCGCGGTCCGCACCGACGTGAGCCGCGCGGCCGACATGGCGGCGCTCGCCGACCAAGTGGTCGACGAACTCGGTGGCGTCGACCTGCTGTGTCTCAACGCCGGCGTGTTCCGAGGCGGCCTCGTGTGGGAGAGCCCGGTCGAGGACTGGGATTGGGTGCTCTCGGTCAACCTCTACGGCATCGTGCACGGGCTGCGTGCCTTCGTGCCCGCCATGATCCAGCGGGGGACCGAGGCGCACATCGAGATCACCGCGTCGATGGCCGGCCTCGTCGCCACCGGCATGTCGGGGATCTACACGGTCAGCAAGTTCGCGGCGCTCGCGTTGGCCGAGTCGTTGGCGAACGATCTGCGTTCCGTCGGCGCGCCGATCGGCGTGTCGGTGCTCACACCGAGCGCGGTCGCGACCGGGATCGGTGAGAGCCAACGCAATCGCGAGGGTCGGCCGGGACCCGACGCCGGGGCGGATGCGGTCGAGCAGATCCTGCGCGATTTCTGTGCCGAGGGGCTCGACCCCGCCGAGGTCGCGGCGATGATCGTGGCCGCGGTACGGCGCGGCGACTTCCTCATCCCCACGAAGGACACGTTCGCCGACTTCATCCGGGTGCGGAGCGAGGCGCTGATGCGAAAAGAGCTCCCGCCGTTCCAGATGTTCGACTAGAACGCGCGCCATGATCGTTCCCGACGACAAGAACTGGACCTGGGTCATCGAAGCGCCGTGTCCCGAATGCGGGTTCGTCGCCGCCGACCTCGCTCGCGAATCGGTCGCCGAACTCGTGCGCGCGAATGCGACGACCTGGCAGGCCGCGCTTGCGGCACCCGATGCGGCGCGGCGAACACGCGACGACCGGTGGTCGCCGCTCGAGTACGGGTGCCACGTTCGTGATGTGTTGCGCGTCTACGACGAACGGCTGCGCCGGATGCTGACCGAGGTCGGTCCGCACTACGAGAACTGGGACCAGGACATCACCGCGATCGAGGACCGATACGGCGAACAGGATCCGACGACGGTCGCGGCCGAGATCGCGGCGATCGCGCCGGTGATCGCAGATCGATTCGCGGGTGCGCACGGCGACGACTGGCAACGAACGGGGTATCGCAGCGACGGCGCCGCGTTCACGGTCGAGACGATCGCTCGATACTTCGCGCACGACCTCGTGCACCACCTCTGGGACATCGGGGCCTGACAGCACCGACGGCGGGCCTCACGCGCCCTGTTGCACCTGGAAGATCGACCGGTAGCGGGTCGGCCCGACCTGGCAGGGTCGGGGGTCGTGACGTGCCCAACGCGCGGGTTCGCCGCGCACGAGCATCTCGCCGTACCGCGACGCGCGGACGAGGTCGGTGTAGGCGAAGGCGTCGGCGCTCGTGTACGTCTGGAGCAGGAGCGGGCGTGCGCGGTCCGAGGTGTTGGGTGCGCTGCCGTGCACGGTCCGGCAGTTGTGGATCGTGACCGTTCCGGCGGGCCCGGTCGGGAACACCGCGCGGTCGAGCGCGACACGGCGCAGATCCTCGGGAGCGAGCGCGCCCCGCCAGCGGTCGCCGTCGTATTGATCGAACAACTCGCCGGTGTGGCTGCCCGGCACGAAGCCGACCTCACCCATCCCGGGTTCGACATCGGCGAGGAACACGCCGATCGTGAGGGGCGAGTAGTTCGTGTGCGGCCAGAACTGGATGTCTTGGTGCCACTGCACCTCCTCGCCGCCGTGGGCCGCCTTGAAGTTCAGCTTGGCGTGATGGAACTCCACGTCGGGTCCGAGCAGATCGCACGCGGCATCGACGATCATCGAGGTCGACGCGAATTCCCAGTACGTCGCGTGCTGATCGACGGGGGAGTTGAGGCGACGAAGCCGCGGCCGCTCGGGGGTGTGGCCGGGCTCGAGGTCGAAGCGGAGATCGGAGCGATCACAGGTTCGCGAGCGTTCGACGAACTCCTCGGTCACCTCGGTGAGCCGGGCGAGCCAGTCGGCGGCGACGAGCCCGGCGACCGCGACGAAGCCGTCACGCTCGTACGCGGCAATCTGCTCGTCGGTGAGCACGCGGGGCGGCGTGGTGTTCGGCGGCGCAGTGTTCGACACGGCATCAGTCTGGCAAACCGATTTCCGACTTGGCGGGTCGGGAATTAAGGTGCCCGGCATGCCGTCGGCGACCCCGCACGATCCAGTCCTTCGCGACCCGCCCACTCCGATCGATCCACGCGGCCCGCGGACGAACCAGGCCGTGCTCACCGCCGCCCTCCTCGGTGGGTTCCTGCTCGATTGGTGGCCGGTGGTGCCCGTGTTCGCAGTCGTGCTGTTCCTCGGCGCGGCCTTCGGTCCTCGCTACGGCCCGGTGCTGCGCTTCTACGCCGCCGTCGTCCGCCCGCGCCTCGGTCCGCCCGCGCACCTCGAAGACCCTCGACCGCCGCGGTTCGCCGCGACCGTCGGCGTCATCTTCCTCGGCGCCGCGACGGTTGCCTTCGCCGCGGGTGGCGACGCCGTCGGTTGGGCGCTCACGCTGATCGTGGCCGGCCTCGCCGGGCTCGCCGCCACGACGGGGATCTGCGTGGGATGCGAGATCTGGTTGCTGATCGCTCGCCGCCGACATGTGGAGTTGGTCGCGTGACCATCCGATTCGTCGTCGTCGTTGCCGTGGTGTTCGGGCTCGGGCTGGCCCCCCGACTCTGGCGTCAGCGCGTGCGCCGGCTTCACGCCGATCAGGCTCCGACCCCACTCGTTCCGGCCGCGCTCCTCGCCGACGCCGAACGGACGTACGTGATCTTCACGACGCGGTTCTGCGCGCAGTGCGGCCCGGTCGAGGAACATCTCCGCCGAACCGATCCGACCGCCCGGGTCGTGACGATCGACGCCGAACGCGAGCCACAACTCGCCGGCCGATTCCGCGTCAAGGCCGCGCCGACCGTGCTGCTCGCTGATCGCGCCGGGCGGGTGCAGCGCCGTATGGTCGGCGCGGCTGCGGTCCGCGACTCGGTCACGGCGTGACCGCCTGATCAGGGTGGTGGGAGTTCAGGCGAAGTGCGCGGCGAGACCGGCGATCGCGCCGTCGTAGACGCCCTGGATCATCGGTGCCATCTCGTCGGGTTCGATGTCGGCCGACATCGACGCGGTACAGCCTCCGTCGATCGCGACGACACCGATGGTCGTGACGTACTTGGTCGTCGGGAGCACCGCGGCGGCCACCGTGTAGCTCAGCGTGCGCGCGGCGTCGTCGCGCGAGACCTCGGTCTCGGTGATCTCGACGCCCGGGCCCATGCCGATGAAGCGCGCCGCGCCCTCGGAGCGCACGCTCTCGAGTCCGGGGAACCAGGTCTGGATGCCGTGGAAGTCGCCGAAGACGGCCCAGACCTCGTCGGCATCGCGCGCGATGAACACTTCGGAATTGGTGGTTGCCATGCGCGCATGGTGGCACGGTCGCGACGCTGAGGCCACACCGTTCGCCGACGATCGTTCGGCTGATCGGTCAGCTGCGCTGCCAGGCTCCCGGGCGGGCCGGGATCGCTGCGGACCACCGCGAGGGGGTGACGATCGTCGCGCGCGGATAGTCCTCGAACATCCATCTCGCGAACTGCCGTCGCGTCCAGGCGTTGGCGTCGACCGCGCGCAGCGCCCCGCTCGCGCCCCACGGGTACGACAGGACGCGCGACAGTCCTGCGGCCAGGCGCAGGTCGCGTCCGAGCGCCCGATGCACGGCGCGTCGGTAGGCGGCCGCGACGTCGCCTCCACCGGCGATCGCCTCGGCCGCGAGGATCCCGGTCTCCATCGCTTGGGCGATGCCCTCGCCGGTCATCGGATCGACCACGGCGGCGGCGTCGCCCGCGAACAGCACGCGGCCGGTGGCGAGCGCACGCGGGTCGTACCGCGTGGGGATCGGCCACGCCCGCACGGCCTCGACCGGTTCGGCGGCCGGCCCGAGCACCTCGCGCAGCGACGACCGCGAGACCAAGTCGGGCCACAACGCCTTGAGTTCCTTGCCCGAACGGCCCTGCCGGCGGAGCACCCCGTAGCCGACGTTCGCGTGGCCACCGGGGAGCGGGAAGACCCAGGCGTAGCCCGGGAGCAGGTCGCGTTCGAACAGCACCCAGAGCCGATCGGTGTCGACGTTGTGGTGGTACTGACGGACCGCGTGCCATTCGCCGAGATACGGCGCGTGCGTCGGTCGAACGAGCTTGCGGACCGTCGACCAGTGCCCGTCGGCCGCGACGACGTTCCCGGCGCGGATCTCCTCGCCGCCGTCGAACGCGAGTACGACGTCGTCGTCGACGTGGCGCACGCCGACGACCTCGCAACCCGTGCGAACCTCCGCACCCGTCTCGCGCGTCGTCGCGAGCAACGCGGCATCGAGACGTCGCCTGCTGATGACCGCTGCGTACTCACCGCGATCGGGGAGCCGGAGGTCGACGCGACGACCCGTCGGCGAAACGATGCCGACATTGCGGACGCCGAGGTAGCCGAGGTCGTCGTCCGCGCGGAGGTCGGCGAGGCCGAGGCCGAGCGATTCGATGATGCGCAACGCGTTCGTGGTGAGGCCGTCGCCGCAGGTCTTGTCGCGCGGGAACTCGGCGCGGTCGACGACGACGATGCGCAGGCCCGCGCGGACCGCGGAGATCGCGGCCGCACACCCTGCCGGGCCCGCGCCGACGATCACGAGGTCAGGCCGAGGCGAGGCGCTCATCGGCGATCGACGCTAGCGACCCTCCGGTGGATCGCCCGCAGCGCCCCGCAGGTGTTCAGCGAAGTTCGCGGCGACGGAACTGCACTCCGGAGATCATGAGCAGCCCGAAGATCCAGACGCAGGCGACGAGCGCGGCCTGCCCGAGCGAGTTCCACGCTCCGGTCCCGTCGTCGCGGACGAACGGGTCGAACGCGAACGTTCCGAGCGCGTCCATCGGAGTCCGCGCCTCGGCCCATCCGAAGTTGTGCGTGACCACCGGTTCGAGGATGAACGACATCACGAGGAAGACGACGATCGCGGCGACCGTCTTGCGGGCGATGCCGGTGATGGCGAACCCGAAGAGGGCACCGAGCGCACCCGCCGTGGCGAGCCGACCCAGTTCGAGTGCTCGGTCGGCGACGAAGTCGGCGTCGATGCCGTCGGTGATCCCGCGGGTCGCTGCGACCACCGTCATCCCGGCCGTCATCACGAGCAGGAGCGCCGCGCAGACGGCCGCCGTGGTCAGCGCCGCGGCCGCAGCCTTCGTCACCCACATCCGGATTCGGCGCGGCTCGTAGGTGAGTTGGGTCGACAGCGACCCCGCGCCGAACTCCGCGCCGAGCAACGTGCTGCCGAGCAGCACACCGAGGACCATGAGCGCGGTCCCGGTTCCGGCCATCGCAGCGGAGAGGTCGTCGACGAGATCGAGGCGCTGATCGATGCGTGTCTCGACGACGTTCGCGTCGGAGTCCTCGAACGAAGACGTGTATTCGTAGTACCGCTCGGTGCGGTACTGCGGGCGCAGTGCGAGCCACACCATCACCCCAGCGATCGCGAGCGTGGCGAGCAACAACAACAGCTTGGTGGCACGGCGTGACCAGCACCGCCACAGCTCGGCGACGAGGAGGTTCACGACGCGCCACCCGCCTCGGCCGTGAGCTCCAGGAACGCTTCTTCGAGCGTGCGCTCGATGGGCGCGAGCTCCGAGAGGTAGATCGCCGCGTCGGCGAGGGCCTTGGTCACCATGTCGGCCTGTTCGGGGGTGACCTCCACCGCGAGTTCACCGGCAGGCCCGGCGAAGACCTCGAAGCCCGCCTGGGTGAGCACGGATGCTGCGAGGTGCTGCTCGCGCTCACCACCCGGCACCGCGATGCGGTACTTCGAGGAGCCGTGCTGGAGGAGATCCTGCACGCTGCCGGTCCGGATGGTGCGGCCGTGCGCGATGACGGTCACGTGATCGCACGTCTGTTGCACCTCGGACAGGATGTGGCTCGACACGAGCACCGTGCGGCCTTCGTCGCCGAGGCGACGCAGCAGGTTGCGCATCTCGAGAATGCCCGGCGGGTCGAGTCCGTTCGCGGGTTCGTCGAGGATCAGGACCTCCGGGTCCTTCAACAGCACTGCGGCGACGCCGAGCCGCTGCTTCATCCCGAGCGAGTAGGTCGCGAACCGCGAGCTGGCGCGGTCGGTGAGGCCGACCCGCGCGAGTGCCGTTTCGACGCGAGACGTCGCGAAGCCCCGTGACTTCGCGAGGAGCTGGAGGTTGCGACGTCCGCTGAAGTTCGCGAAGAAGCTCGGTTGTTCGACGAGCGCGCCCACGCGGTCGATGACCTTCGGCAGGTCGTGGGGGACCGAGGCGCCGAGGAGGCGCAGCTCACCCGACGTGGCGGCGAGGTGTCCGACCAGCGCTCGGATGGTCGTGGTCTTGCCCGCGCCGTTGGCGCCGAGGAAGCCGTGAATGCCGCCCACGGGAACCGCGAGATCGAGCCCGGCCACCGCGTGCACGGGCCCACCGCGGCTGCGGTACCTCTTGGTCAGGTTCGTGATCTCGATCGCGTTCACGTCGCCGCCCCCGTCTCGGCCCGGGAGGCTAAGCGTGGCGGGCCTTCCCTCGGCTGATCCCATCGCTCCGGCACTCTCGGCGGCCTCTGAATCCCGGTTCGTCAGCCACCGGACCGAGCGGCAACAATCTCGGGATCCCCGGGTGGCTCGCCTGCCCGCGGCGCGCAACCGAACTCGAAGGAGCCACTCGTGAACGTCGTCGTCTGCGTGAAGCAGATCCCGGACCCGTCGGTGCCGGGTCAGCTCGAGGCCGATCACACCCTCGACCGCAGTGCCAAGCCGATCCTCGACGAGTCCGACAGCTACGGCGTCGAGATGGCACTCCAACTCGTCGACGCCGCCGGCGGCGGTGAGGTCACGCTGATCTCGCTCGCGCCCAACGGCGAGGTCAGTGGTCTGCGGACGGCCCTGGCGATGGGTGCGGCGAAGGCCGTGCTCGTGAGCGACGAGGCCTGCTCGGGGACCGACGCGCTCGGGACCGCGAAGCTGCTCGCCAAGTGCGTCGAGCGCGTCGGCGATGCCGATCTCGTGCTCGCCGGTACCGAGTCGAGCGACGGCTACACCGGCACCGTGCCCGCGCAGATGGCCGAACTCCTCGGTTGGCCCGCGCTCACGTTCGCCAAGAAGGTCGAGATCGCCGACGGCAAGGTGAAGATCCAGCGTCAGACCGAGGCGGGCTACGACGTCGTGGAGGCGTCGCTCCCCGCGCTCGTGAGCGTCACCGCAGGTGTCGTCGAGCCTCGGTACCCGAGCTTCAAGGGGATCATGGCGGCGAAGAACAAGCCGGTCGACTCGGTGACGGCTGCGGATCTCGGTCTCGAGGGCCAGGTCGGATGGGCGGGCGCGCGCCAGTCGATCACGAACGTGACGCAGGCGCCGGCGCGTGAGGCCGGCGAGAAGTTCGAGGACGACGGGACGGGCGCGGAGAAGATCGTCGCCTTCCTCGAGAACCTCAAGGTCATCTGAGACGCCCACCGGAGAACAGGGAGATTCCGACATGACGATCGACAAGGTGTGGGTGTTCGCCGAGGCCAAGGGCGACAAGGTCACGAGCGCGACGCTCGAGCTGCTCACCAAGGCGCGCGAGATTGGGAGCACGGTCGAGGCGATCTACGCGGGCGACAACGCCGAGGCGATCGCCGGCCAGCTCGGCGAGTACGGCGCGACCACGGTGCACGCGATCGACGCGCAGGGCGCGCTCCCGGGGCAGGTCGCTGCGGCCGCGATCGCGATCGGCGCCGCCGAACACGCTCCCGACGTGATCCTGTTCGCGCAGACCTACGACGGGCGCGACGCGATCGCCCGCCTGTCGGTGAAGCTCGACCGCCCGGTCCTCACCAACGGCTTCACGCTCGCGGTCGAGGGCGGCAAGCTCGTGTTCGGTACCGCGATCTTCGGCGGGACGACGATGGTGGACTGCGAGCTGTCGTCCGACGCGCCGCATCTCATCGCGGTTCGCCCCAAGTCGTTCACGGCGGAGCCGTCCGGTGGCGGCGCAGCGGCGGTCAACGTCGTCGGTGCGGTCGACGCGGGGCGCGCGGCCGAGTCGAAGGTGCTCGAGGTGTTCGAGGAGGAGCAGATCGGGCCGAAGCTCGAAGAGGCCGAGATCGTCGTGTCGGGCGGTCGCGGCATCGGTGCATCGGAGAGCTACAAGCCGCTCGTCGAGGAACTCGCCAAGCAGTTGAAGGGTGCGTTCGGCGCCAGCCGCGCGATCGTCGATGCGGGTTGGGTTCCCTACGCGCTCCAGGTCGGTCAGACCGGCAAGACGGTGAAGCCCAAGGTGTACATCGCGCTCGGCATCTCGGGCGCGACCCAGCACCTCGTCGGCATGAAGAACAGCGACAACATCATCGCCGTGAACAAGGACGGTGAGGCACCGATCTTCGGCGTTGCCGACCTCGGCATCGTCGGCGACGTCAACAAGGTGATTCCCGCTCTCAAGGACGCGATCGCAGCCAAGCAGGGCTGATCGTCACCACGACGGCACGCTCGTTGAACCGGGCCCCCGTCCTCTCGCCGCTCCGGCGGCTGGAGGTGGGGGCTCTGTTCGTCTACGGCGCGTTCGGATGCCAGTTCACCGTCGTGTCGCGTTACGTCGCGGAGGATCTCGGTGGATCGCGCGCGATGAGCGGTCTCGCGGTCTCGATGTTCTTCGCCGCGGCGGTGGTCGCTCGTCCGTTGACCGGTCGGTTCATCGACCGCGTCGGTCGGCGGTGGTTCCTCGTGGTGCCGCCGTTTCTCCTCGTCGTGTTGATGCTCGGGTTTCATCTGGCGCATTCGGTCTCGATCGTGCTCGCGTTGCGGTTCGTGCAGGGAGCGCTCGGGGCCGGCTTCTACATCGCGGCGGTCGCGGCAGCTACCGACTTGTCGCCACCGGAGCGGCGTGCGAGCGCGATCGCGCAGTTGTCGATCGCGATGTACATCGGCTTCGCAGTCGGACCATGGGCCGGGGAGTGGCTGCTCGACCTCGGGCCGGGCGTCGCTTGGACGTCGCTCGCGTGCCTCTGCGCGCTCGGCGGGTTCGTCGTCGCCGGGCTCGGCGAGACCCGCGATCCGATGACGCTCCCGCCGCTCTCGGTGCCGATCTTCCATCCGCTCGCCTTGCTCCCGGGCGTGGCGATGCTCGGCCTCGGCGTCGGCTACTCCTCGATCACCGCGCTCTCGACCTTGAACGCGCGGCGCCTCGGCCTCCACGACTCGACGTCGCTGTACGTGACATTCGCGGTGTCGGTGCTGCTCGTCCGGCTCGGTTCGGGTCGCCTGGCCGACCGTCGCGGACCGGTGCCGGTCGTCTACGCGGGCATCGTCGTGTTCGGCCTCGGTTTCGCGACGATCGCCGCGTTCGATCGCGTCGGGCCGGTGCTCGTCGGGATCGCGCTCGTCGGTGCCGGATGGGCGCTCGTCCTCCCCGCGCAGACCGCGTGGGTCGCGTCGCGGGTGGGCGCCGGTGAACGCGGGGCGGTGATCGGGTCGCTCGTCGCGATGATGGACATCGGACAGGGGACCGGCGGCTATGTGGTCGGGCGGATCGCGGACGTCGCGGGGTTCGGTTGGGCGTACGCGCTGCCGGCGGTGTTGGCCGTCGTCGCGCTCGGCGTCACGACTCGCGTCCCTCCCCCAGAACCAGGTGCGTCGAAAGCTACGCGTCACGCGTAGCGATCGACGCACCTCTCGATGGGGGGCGGAGCGCCGCTTGCAAGACGGTCGCGACGCCGAACGCGCGCTCGGCCGAGGTTTCGACGCCGGTCTGCACCTGCCCCATGAGGAGCGCGAGCACGAGCGTCTCGAGACCGGCGGCGAGCGCGGCCGGATCGACGTCGTCGCGCAGCGCACCCTCCGATTGCGCGGAGCGCAAGCGCGCTTCGATCTCACGGCGGAACGCGGCGAGCGACGGGAGGTCGAGGAGTCGGCCGATCGCGTCCGGTTCTCGACCCGCGAGCACGCGTCGGGCAAGGGGGTGCTCGGGCAGTCGAGCGATGAGCAGCGTGAGCGTCTCCACGAGTTGGTCGGCGATGTCGCTGCCCGTCTCGCTCATCACGGTACGCGCGTGATCGACGAGGCCGCTCGCGTCGAGGTCGACGGCCGCGACGAACAGCGCCTCCTTCCCGGCGAAGTAGGCGTATGCGGCGGCCGGGGTGAGGTCGGCGGCGCGCGCGATCTCGGAGACCGATGTACGCCGGTACCCCTCGGCCGCGAACCGGGCCACCGCGATCTCGAGCAGCCTGCGGCGGCTGCGATCGCCCTTGCCGCCCTCGGGCGGGATCGTTCGGAGGTGTGGCTCGGAGAGCATCACGCCGACAGCCTAGGCCAGCGCGGCAGTCTCCAATGACTTGATGAAATTCCTTGACTTGTCAAATTACTGCCGCCAGGATGCAGGTATGACTCTCGCTCCCGCTCCTGCTGCCGTTCGCGACGACCCGACCGAACGACTCCGGCGACTCGCCGACCTCTCGGTGCGGCGCGCCGTGGAACCCGACACCGAGTTCGCCTGGGGGACGCTCGGCACCGGTGCCGTCCTCCCCGACGAACTGCTGTCGATCCACGGCCTCGCGGTCGACCTCACGCCGCAGCAGCGCACCCAACTGTCGCGCGAAGAGGTCGCTGCGATGCTCGCCGCGGGGATCCGTTTCGAGGCGATGCTCGACGCGATCCTGTCGCTGTGGGTCGCCCACGCCGACGACTTGCGCGACCCGCGCTTTCCCTACCTCCTCCACGAGGTCGCCGAGGAGACCCGCCACCAACGGGCGTTCCTCCGCCTCCTCGACGAACTCGGAGCCACGGCTGCCAACCCGCTCGACCACGGTCTCGCGGCCCGTGCCCGGCGCCGGATCGCCAGGATCGCGCAGCGCGAGCGAGCCTTCTTCTGCGTCATGCTCCTCGCCGGCGAGGAGATCCCCGACCACCTCCAAGAGCTGGCGAGCGAACACGCCGACACCGCGCCGTTACTGCGCGCGATCAATCGCTACCACCGCGCCGAGGAAGCCCGTCATCTCTCCTTCGCGCGCATGCTGCTCCCCGACCTGTGGGCGCGCGCCGGGCACCGCGAGCGGTTCCGCGTCCGTCGTCTCGCGCCGCGCATCATCCAGGGGTTGTTCGAGTCGATGGTGCATCCCGGTGTGTACGCGACCGTCGGACTCCCCGGCTTTCGCACGTGGCGCGCCGCGCACCGCACCTCCGAACGCGTTGCGATCCGCCACGTCGCGACGCGTCCGGTGCTCGACCAATTGCTGCTGGTCGGCGCGTTTCCGGCCGACCGTGTGCCGAGGGGCTGGCGCCGGCTCTGTGGCGTCGACCACACGGGCACGCCGGTCGTCTGAGCCCGTCGGGCGACTCGGAGTACGACGGCCTACGCGAGATCGAAGATGACGGGGGCGTGATCGCTCGGCTGTGTTCCCTTGCGCGCGTTGCGGTCGACGACCGCCCAGGTGAGACGCTCGGTGACGGATCGACTCGTCAAGGCGAGGTCGATCCGCATCCCGCGGTGCTGGTGGAAGTCGCCGGCGCGATAGTCCCAATAGCTGTACAGACCATCGACGCCGGGATACACGACGCGGAACGCATCGGTGAGCCCCCAGGCGCACAGCGCGTCGACGGCCGCGCGCTCGTTCGGGGTGACGTGCGTCGAGCCCGCGAAGGCCTCGATGTTCCACACGTCGTCGTCGCCCGGCGCGACGTTGTAGTCGCCCAGGATCGCGACGGCGTCGTCGGGCGTGTGATGCGCCGCCATCCAATCGCGCAAGACCGCGAACCACTGGAGCTTGCGCTCGTAGTGATCGGTGTCGACGGCCCGTCCGTTGGGTACGTACACCGAGACGACCCGCACGCCGTCGCAGGTCGCGGCAACGAGCCGCGCGTCGCCCTCGTACGGATCGGTAAAGCCGTCGCCGAACCCGAATGCCGGGTCGGAAAGCCCGACCCGCGACAGGATCGCGACACCGTTCCATTGACCCTGACCGTGGTGCACCGAGTCGTAGCCGAGTTCTTGGAACGTGAGCGCGGGGAACGCCTTGTCGGAGAGCTTGGTCTCCTGGAGACACACGACGTCGACGTCGGCGTACCCGAGAAACTCCTCGACGCGCGGGAGGCGCGCCTTCAGCGAGTTGACGTTCCAGGTCGCGATCCTCATGGCGCGCGGGATGGTAGGCGAACGGGTCAGTCGCGCCGACGTCGACGTCGTTGCCGCAGGAGCGCCCCGCCGATGATGAGTGCCAGGACGCCGGCGCCGACGACGATGCCAATGGCGCTGCTGCCGCCGCCGTCGGCGGCGTCGCCCGCGCCCGCCGCTGTGGTGGTCGGCAGATCACCGTCGGACGGTTCGGGCCGATCCGACCCGGTTTCGAGCTGGACGACTTGTTGGAACGTCGGTCGGTTCTGCCAGTCGATCGTGGGCATCCCTGCGAGGAGCGTCGCGTAGTGGATCTCGTCGTCGGCGACCGTGCGCTCCCAATCGGCGACGTCGGGCGAACCGAACTCGGTCTCGAGGTCGCCGACGGTCGTGGCGAGCGAGTCCCACAGGGCCGGTGCGCACCCGTCCGCGCAGTACGCGTACGTGAACGGGTGGTCGCCGGGCCGGAGCGCACGCACGACGTGGCCCGCGCTGCCGCTGGGGTTGTCGAGCCCGCCGAGGCCGAGGTCGAGCGCGGCCCGAGCGTCACCGTCGTCGGCGAAGATCGCGTCGACCACACGTGGCCACCACGCGTCGATCACCGCCGGGGCGACCGCGTCGTCGTACGCGCCATCACCGTCGGCGTCGCGGCGGAACGCGCCGCCGTCGGCCCAGATCTCGAGCCGCTCCCGGAGATCGAGCACTCGCGCGTCGATGCCGGCGGGCGCTTCGCCCATCACCTCGAGCAGCAGGGGTAGGACCTCCACGCCGCGCAGGTCCTGCGTCGCGCCGTCGCGCATGATCGCCACGAGGTCGGCGCGGGTGACCGACGGCTCCGTGGTCTCGTCGGCCGCGAGTCGGCGTTCGACCGCGCGTGAGAGGAGCAGACTGCGGTGGACGGGGCCGTAGTCGAACTCGGCGTCGCTCGAACCCCAACCGGGAGCCGGTCGGTTGTTCCAGCTCACCAAGTACCCCGACTCGGGATCGACCGCGTGCGGGAGATCAGCGGCATCGAGGAACTCGCCGGTCCAGTCGAAGCCGGCCCCGGCGAGCACCGGCATCGTCGGGTCGGCGTCGGCGGCCCGGACGGGACACCGGCACGAGTCCTGAAACGCGATGTCGCGGTCGTCGACGTAGAACCAGTTGAACGTGTAGTCGATGCCTTCGCCCGTCGCTCGACGAAATGCGTCGACGCCGCCCGCCATGTAGTCGGGGTCGTTGAGTTGCTTGAAACCGACGGCCGACGTGATCTCGCGGCCGTAGGTGGTGCGGTGTTCGGCGACTGCGATCGGCACACCGTCGAGGAGCGTGCCGCGGAACAGCAGCGGCCCGTACTCGCTGCGTTCGACCTGCCAGGCAACTGTGCGCGCCTCTGGCGCGAGGGCGGTCGCGGGCGCATCGAGCACGTGTTCCCACGACTCGATCTCGACGCAGTCGCCGTTGCGTTCGTATCCCTTCGACGCGGTCGTCGCAGCACCGCCCGCGGGATCGCACAGTCGCAGCAAGACTTGATCGACGTTGTCGGCACCCGACGATGTCGCCGACCAGGCGTAGCGGTCGCCGCGTCCGAGCAGCACGTACAGGTCGACGCCGAGGAACCCGACGCCCCGCGCGTCGATGCCCGGCCCGTGGACGTCCTTCTCGGTCAGCAACTCGGGCGCCGAGTAGCCGATCTGCGGTCCGAAGACCGCGATCGGTCGGCCCGCTGCCGTGCGGTCGCCCGCGACGAGGATCGCGTTCGAGAGGTGCACCCCGTCGCGTCGCGCGCGCGCGAGCGCATCGAGGAAGGCGACCGTCGGAGCGAAGCGCCCGTCGCTCGCGAGGAGTGAGGTCGTGGCGCCGAGGCCGGCGGCGAGATCGTCGGTCCGTGGCGACGCGTCGCTGATCGGTACGAGTGATGTGCAGTCGATCTCTGGGTTGGCGGCCGGGTCGGGCGCGTCGGGTCGGGCGAGTGCGTACGGCGCGACGTCGGAACCGGTGGTCGGGGAGTCGGCGGCATCGACGAAGTGGAGATCGTCGAAGATCGTCCGCGCGGCGTCCGCGTCGCCGTCGAGGTTGGCTCGGAGCCGCTGGAGCCCGCAGGCGTTGGCGACCTCGCGTCCGCCCCCACGGCCGAAGATGCCGCCGACGAGCGTCGCGATCGCGACCGCGTCCTCGGGGATCCACGGTTGGGGCGCCGTCTGCAACAGGGTGTACTCGACCGGTGTGCGCGTCGGGTCGGTGGCGATCTCCTCGATGAAGGAGTTGACGCCGTCCGCGTAGGCCTCGACATCGGCGAGGATCGCCGCGCCCTCAGGGCCGGAGTTCGCGAGTTCGTCGACCTGCGCCTGGAGATCGGCTTCGGTGTAGGGCGAGCTGCCCACCGTGTCGCGGTCGCGTCCGGCGAAGTCGTCGCTGTAGCCGATGAGCTCGGCGAGGCGGCCCCTCCCGACGTGGCGGAGGACGTCCATGAAGAACATGCGGTCCTCGGCGGACGTGTACCCCTGCGCGTACATCGTTGCGTAACGAGTGCGTCCGTAGATGTGGGCGACGCCGAAGCTCTCGTCGCGGATCACGGTGACGTCGTCGTGGGGTCGATAGACGCGACCGATGTCGTCGTTCGTCACCCCGAACGACGCGTCCTTGAAGTAATCGGTGAGCCGGGCGTCGGTGAGCTCGTCGGCCTGCACCAACGCGTCATAGAGGCGGAGCTGGTCCTCGTAGTGCGCGGGGAACTCACCGTCGCCGGCGAGCGCGGCCTGGATCTCACCGAGCGTCGCCGACGTGACGCCGGAGTTCTGGCCCGGTGGGAGCAGGTTCAAGAACCCGCCGCCGTCGCCGAAGCCGCGGTAGCGACCGTCGACGCCGGCGTCGTTCGTGCCGGCATCGTTCGTGCCAGCATCGTTCGTGGCTGCATCGAGCGTCGTCGACGTGGTCGACTCGGCCGCGGTCCCATCCGTCTGGGCGGAGGCGCCCGTCGCGATCGATCCGACGACGACGCCGATGAGCAATCCTGCGATGCGCCGTCGGCTCACGGTGTTCCCTTCGTCGTCGGAGGATCGTGCGGCGGTCCCGGATCCGGCCCGAGGTACTTCGGATTCGCGACGGCGAGGGCGGCCCGAGTCGATGCGCGCAAGGCGTCGAGGACCTCGGCGCGCCGGTCGTCGAGCGCGCCGGAACGGATCGCCGACGACACCTCGGCTCGGAGCGAGTCGAGTTCGCCGCCGTGACCGAGCAGTGTCGACAACCGTGCTTGTTCCGCCGCGTCGTTCGCAGGTCCGAGCGCGAGTTCACGTTCGACGATCGCGATCGTGTTGATCGCGACGCGCGCGTGGAAGGCCGGCCGTCCTTCGAGCGCGGGAAGCGCGTCGTGCTCGAGGAATTCGCGCACGGCTTCGAGCAGCTCTCCTGCGGTCGGGCGCTCGGCCACGTCACCAGCCCCCGTCGACGATGGTGAGCAGATCCCATTCGTTCTCGACCACGCGACGTCCGATCGCCGCGAGCTCGACCGAGCGGACGAGCCCGTTGAGGTGCGTGAATGCCTGGATCAGACACATGACCCCCCACTTGAAGGTCGCGAGCGCGACCCAGAAGCGCAGGGTGTCGAGATCGGGGCGCGCGCCTCCGGCAGCCTCGTACGCGTCGAGGAGGTCGGACACGTCGCCGAATCCTCCGACGACACGGTCGACGCCGAAGCGCCACGCGCGTGCGCAGAGCCAGCCCAGGTCCTCGATGGGATCGCCGAGGTGCGCGAGTTCCCAATCGAGCACCGCCCGGATGCCCTCGGGACCGACGATGAAGTTGCCGTTGCGGTAATCGCCATGGACGAGGACCGGGGCGGGGGGTCCGCAAGGGATGCGCTCGCGCATCCAGCGCGCACCGAGCTCGAACGCAGGATGGGGCTCGCCGAAGGTGTCGAGGATCTGCGTCCACTGATCGAGCTGTGCCGCGGCACCCTGCACCGCCAACGCGGGAAGGCCTGCGACGGGGGTCGCGTGCAGCCGGGCGGCGATCGTGCCGCACGCCGCGGCCATCTCGGTTCGGGCGCCCGCGTATTGCTCGTCGCGCAGGATCTTGCGCGGGA
>SXJQ01000065.1 GCA_005779345.1 Actinomycetota bacterium | reverse complement strand
GACCGCGACGAACGCGGCCGGGGGTGTCGTGTCGCGCAGCACCGACGTCAGCGGGCGTTACGACCTGCCGGTCAACCGCACGCTCGGACCCAGCTGGCGCATCGACGTGAGCCTGCCGTCGTCGTCGCTCCGTTCGACGGTTGCCGCCGGGAGCAACTCGACCACGACGTTCTTCGTCGACGTCCCGACGAACACGCCGTCGGGTACGTCGGTGCTGGTCGGCCACGCGGGATCCGTCGACCCCCGCTTCGCCGCGAATCCGATCGCCTGCACGTCGGCGATCGTGACCCAGGGGGCGACCGGATCCGTGTCGCGTTACGCGCCCCCTGCCAATCAGACCGCGGTCGGCACCCAACTCCAGCCGCCCGCCGGTTCCAACGACGAGTCGCGCGCGTTCCTCCCGCATGCCAACGGGCTCGACTCGCCCGCGGGCATGACGTTCGGACCCGACGGCGATCTGTACGTCGCGTCGCCGAGCGGCAACCGCATCAACCGCTACGACGGTTCCACCGGCGCGTTCGAACGGTCGATCACCGCCGGCGGTTTCGGCGATCCGCGCGGCCTCGTGTTCGGCGCCGACGGTCTGCTCTACATCACGTCGGGTTCGCAACGAAAGGTGTTCCGCTACGACCCGGTCGCCGATCGCATGACCACCTGGCTCCAGCCATCGGCGTTCAACCTCACCGGGGGCGACAACGTCACGCCGACCGACGGAATCGCGTTCGGTCGCGACGGGTATTGGTATGTCGGCACGAAGTCGGCAGGCCGGCGCAGTGCGCCCTCCGACCGCGACGACGAAGACTCGGGGTCGCCGGGGCGCGTCATGCAGTTCACGGCAGCGGGCGCGTCGACGGGTCGCTCGTGGCTTCTCGATGCGACGCCCCAAGGTATGACCATCGGTGGCGACGGGCTGCTCTACGCGGCGTCGAACGGGTCGGGGCGCAACGGTGGGGTCTTTCGGATCGCGGTGCCGTCGGGTGCCGCGACCAGGATCATCGCCCGCGCGGGCGCCAACGACGTGACGTTCGGACCCGACGGCAACGTCTACGTGGTCGACACGGCCCGCTCCGCGATCGCCCGCTACGCGGCAACCACCTTCGCGGCACTACCCGACTATGTCGCGCCCCCGGCACCTGGCGCGTCCCGGCTCGCGAACCCGAGAGCATTGCGCTGGTGGCGTGGCAACGCTGCGTGCGCCACGCAGAACTTCACGACCGAGATCGCCAACCGCGTCTGGGCCGATACCGATTCCGACGGGCTCCAGGACGCCGGTGAGCCCGGTATCCCGAGCATCACGGTCGCGCTCGCCACCGCCGGAGTCGACCGGGCGTTCGGCACACGCGATGACGTCGTCGTGGGATCGACCACGACCGACTTCGCCGGGCGCTACCGGTTCACCAACCTCGCGACCGCCACCCGGCACGAAGTTCGATTCTCCGCCGGCGTGCTCCCGTGGGCGGCCACGACCACTTCGAACGCTGCGGCCGACTCGACCGATCGGATCGACAGCGATGTCGTCACCGTCGCGCGCGGGTTCGTGCTCGAAGTCACGACCGGATCGAACGAGATGCACGGTTCCGACGCGGGATTCCGCGTCGCGGCCGGATCGATCTCGGGTGGATTGTTCGACGATGTCGACAACAGTGGGACGCGCGGTCCCGCCGAAGGTGCATCGCTCCCCAACTCCCCCATCCAGGTGCTGAACACGTCCGGCGCGATCCTCCAGCAGGTGCAGTCCGACGCCCTCGGTCGGTATCGGTTCTTCGGTCTGCCGAGCGCCGAGTTCTTCGTCCGCGTCCTCAACTCGACGACCGCGAGCGGCGCGACCTGGCGTTCGTCGACCGGCGCGCCCGGCGGTGCCGCCACGGGCCCGTACGATCCCGCGCCCGATCCCGACGACGATCGCGCCGGCGTCGACGACGGCACGTTCGTGGTCGCGACCGGCCACACCGACACGGCTCGGCTGTCGCTCACGCTCGGCCGGGAACCGACCGGTGACGGCGACGACGCCAACGGCAACGCGACGGTCGATCTCGGCTTCTACCGCCCGGGAGTGGTCGGCGACCGCGTCTGGTCCGACGACAACCGCAACGGGGTCCAGGACAACGGCGAAGCGGCCACGATGGTCCCGCTCACGGTTCGGTTGCGGAACGCCGCGGGCACGACCATCGCGTCGTCGACGACCGCGGCCGGCGGGACCTATCAGTTCGCCAACCTCCCGTCGGCGACCTACAGCGTGCAGTTCGTGATCCCGAGCGGGTATCGCGCCACGACACGCGATGTCGGCGGCGGTACACCGGCGGGTGACCAAGTCGACAGCGACATCGACACGAGCGGTCTCACGGCGTCGTTCGCGCTCGCCGCCGGTGCCGTGGCCCGCCAGTTCGACGCCGGGCTGGTCGGCGTCGCGCTCGGTGATCGCGTGTTCGACGATCAGAACGACGATGGCGTCCAGCAGAACACCGAGACCGGAGTCGGTGGCGTCGTCGTCCAGCTCCTCGATGCCGCCGACGTCGTCGTGCAGACCACGTCGACGATCACCGACGGGACGTTCCGGTTCAAGGGTCTCCCCGAGGGCACCTATCGCGCGCGGATTCCCTTCCTCGCGCTGTACGGCGGCGGCGCGGTCGGCTTCGTGTCGTCGGTCGGCGCGCCGGCCGAGCACAGCGCGACGACCTACGAGCCGGCGCCGGCGGTCGACCCGGCGATCGATCGCGACGACAACGGCAGCAGCGACTGGACCACCGGCGACGTCACGACCGGCCCGGTGATCCTCACGCTCGGCCGGGAACCGACGAGCGACGACGGCGACGCCTGGACCGACTACACGATCGACTTCGGTCTCCACCGTCCGACCAGTGACCCGCAGTCGTCGTACTTCGAGACCGTCGTCGCCGACCGCCCGCTGGCGTACTGGCGGCTGGGCGAGACCGGGACCTCGGTCGCGCTCGACTCGAGCGGCAACCGACGCAACGGTGCCTACCGCGGAGTCGCGACCCAAGGAGTCGGCGGCGCCGTGGTCGGCGATCCCGACGCCGCGGTGGAGTACGCGGGCACCTCGGGCGCCAACCAGGTGGCGATCGACGGCGTCCCGGTGAACACCGCCGCGGGGGCGAAGACCACCGTCGAGTTCTGGATGCGCTGGAACGGCGCGTTCGGTGGCATGCCCTTCGGGTTCACCGGCTACGACTTCTGGTTCTCGAACGGCCGCTTCGGATTCAACAGCGCCTGCAGCGACGTGTGGGGGGTCCCGGCCTACGGGCTCGAGAACCGCTGGGTGCACGTGGTCGGTGTGTTCACGAACGGCAACACCCGGGCCAACGAGCTCTACCTCGACGGCACCCGGCAGTCGCTCGGCGGAACCGTCGGCTGCAACGGCTCGGTCACCCGGTCCATGTCGATCTCGGGTTGGCGCGCGGGCGCCGGCAACACGATGCAGGGCCGGATCGACGAGGTGTCGATCTACGACGGCGCGCTCGGCGAGGCGACGGTCCGGCGCCACTACCGCGCGGCGACCGGGCAGGACCCCGCGCCGTCGAGTGACCTGGCGCTCACCACCTACGCGGGCACGGGCACCGCGCGGAACACCGGCGATGGCGGTCCGGCCGCCCGCGCGGGCGTCGACACGCCCTACGACGTCGATGCACGACCCGACGGCACCGTGTTCGTCGCCACGAAGGGCCGGCTGCGACGGATCGATCCCAACGGGACGATCAGCAACGTCGCGACGATCGACACGAACTGGTCGGCGATCGCCGTCGGTCCCGACGGATTCGTGTACGTCAGCGAGTACGGCACCTGCCGCATCCGCCGCGTCCGCGCCGATGGTGCGTCACCACCCGTGACGTTCGCGGGGACGGGCACGTGCGCGACCACGGGCGACGGCGGCGTCGCGACGAACGCCGCGCTGAATCGGCCGGCGCACCTCGCGTTCGACGCGGCCGGCAACCTCTACGTCGCGGAGTACACCGGCAACCGGATCCGCCGCATCGAGGCGGGGACGAACGTGATCACCACGGTCGCGACGGGACTCTCCGCCCCGTGGGGCCTCACGGTCGCGCCATTCGGCGAACTCGTCGCGACGGAGTGGAGCGGCGCCCAGCGCGTGCTGCGGATCGATCCGACGACCGGAACAGTCCTGACGACCGTCGCCACGGGCCAGAACCAACCCGCCGACGTCGCGGTCGCGTCCGACGGAACCATCTACTGGACGACGTACGCGGGTTGTCAGGTACGGCGTCGGTCCGGCGGGGCCCAATCGGTCGCCGCGGGGACCGGAACGTGCGGCTTTGCGGGCGACGGCGGGGCGGCCACGAACGGCATGCTGTCGAACGTCGTGGGAATCACGATCGGACCCGGTGGGGCGATCACGCTCGCCGACCGCGGCAACCACCGGATCCGCCGCCTCGCCTGATCCGTGCTCGCCCGGCCGGGTCCGGCGTGCAACACTGCCCCCTTTCGCGAAGGGGAGCACCTTGGACTGGAATCTCGCCACCGTCTTCGAGTCGGTCACGGACGCGATCGGTGATCGCACGGCGCTGGTCTGTGGCGAGACGCGCCGCAGTTGGGTCGAGTTCGACGATCGCGCCGCGCGACTCGCGAGCGCGCTGGCGGGCGCAGGCCTCGGCGCCGGTTCCAAGGTCGCGCAGTACCTCTACAACTCCAACGAGTACAGCGAGGGTGTGTACGCGACGTTCAAGTTGCGCGCGGTGCCGGTCAACGTCAACTACCGCTACACCGAAGACGAGTTGCTCTACCTGCTCGACAACTCCGATGCCGAGGCGCTGATCTTCCACGGCTCGCTCGCCCACCAGGTCGCCAAGGTCATCGATCGGGCGCCACGGCTCAAGATCGCGATCCAGGTCGACGACGGATCCCCGCATCTCACTGCCGGATTCAGCGGCGGCGCCGAGCGCGAGGCCGGACGCGGCGCCGAACGGTACGAAGAACTCATCGCGGCGAACGACCCGATGGCGCGCATCGACCGATCGGGCGACGACCTCTACTTCCTCTATACGGGTGGCACCACCGGGATGCCCAAGGGCGTGATGTGGCGCCACGAGGATCTCTTCGGGACGCTCGCAGAGTCGGTGTATCCGCTCTACGGCCAGACGATGCCGGAGAATTCGCGCGACGCGGGGACGCGCGCCGCGGCGATCGTCGCGAGCGGCGTGAACACCGTTCACCTCCCGGGTTCGCCGCTCATGCACGGGACGGGCGCCTTCACGAGCTTCCAGGCACTGTTCACCGGCGGGACCGTCGTGTCGCTCACGGAGCGCTCGTTCGACCCGCACGAGATGTGGACGACCGTCGCCCGTGAGCGCGTGACGCAGATGGCGATCGTCGGCGACGCGTTCTGCAAGCCGATGCTCGCCGCGCTGCGCGACGCCGAAGCCTCCGACGAGCCGTACGACACGTCGTCGCTCGGGCTCGTGATCAGCTCCGGCGTGATGTGGAGTTCGGAGGCGAAGGGCGAACTGATGCAGCGGGCCGGCTGTTTCTGCCTCGACTCGCTCGGGTCGTCGGAGGGTGTCGGCTTCGGCAATTCGATGAGCACACCGGGTGCCGAGACCCCGACCGCGAAGTTCACCATCGGTGGCAACGCCGCGGTGCTGCTCGACGACGGCACTCCGGTTGCGCCGGGGAGCGGCGAGATCGGCGTGCTCGCGCTCGGCGGGCACATCCCGCTCGGCTACTACAAGGACGAGGTGAAGTCGGCGGGCACGTTCCGCGTGATGGGCGGCGTGCGGTACTCGGTCCCCGGTGACTTCGCGCAGGTCGAGGCCGACGGCACGATCACCCTGCTCGGGCGCGGTTCGGTGTGCATCAACTCCGGTGGCGAGAAGATCTTCCCCGAAGAGGTCGAGGAGGCCGTGAAGTTGCAGCCCGGCGTCGCCGACTGCCTCTGCGTCGGCCTCCCCGACGAGCGCTTCGGCGAGGTGGTCACCGCCGTCGTCACCCCCGCGGTCGGTGCGACGCTCGATGGCGCGACGCTCGAGGCGGGCCTCGGCGGACTCGCTCGCTTCAAGCACCCGCGGCGGTGGGTGTTCATCGACGAGGTGTTGCGCTCGCCCAACGGCAAGGCCGACTACAAGCTGGCCAAGCAGGCGGCCCTCGACGCGTAGGTAGACCCACGGCCTCCCTCCCGGCACGGGCACGGACACCGAGGCCGGACGCGTCGGAGGGGCGGTCCTCACGGGCCGCCCCTCTCAACTGGGTCATCTGCCGGTCGCGGCCCTCAGGCCGCGGCGGTCACTTCTTCTTCTTGGCGCTGGCGACCTTGGCGAGCACGTCGCGGGCGTTGAGCACGAGGTAGTCCTCGCCCTCGAGGCTGATCTCGGTGCCGCCGGCCCGCCGGTTAGCACTCTGGCAGGGTGAGTGCTAATGTCGCCGTGCCGGTGGGCGGTCGTCCGTCGGCACCGATCTGCGTCACCTTGCACCGCTCTGCATCGCTCTGCATCACGGATTCACCCCATCAG
>SXJQ01000064.1 GCA_005779345.1 Actinomycetota bacterium | reverse complement strand
GACATCGTGTCTCTCGATGAGCTCGAGCAAGCGGCGCTCGGCCGCGCGCTTCGTCGCGACCGAGACGGGCAGGTGGACGAAGTCGAGGCCGAACCCGCGGACGAGGTCGCCGAGGTCGGGGTGATTCGACACCACGGCCGGGATGTCGATCGCGAGTTCGCCGGACCGCCAGCGATGCACGAGGTCGACGAGGCAATGGTCGTGTTTGGAGACCATGATCAGCACCCGCGGCCGATCGTCTTCGCGGCGCACGGTGAGCGTCGCGCCGAACGCGTGCACGCGTGCCCGGAGGCTCGCGGCGATCACCTCGGAGTCGGGTTCGGCGGCATCGAAGCGCGTCCGCATGCAGAACATCGCGCTCGCAGGATCGCCGAACTGCGCGTTCTCCACGATGTTGCCGCCGGCCTCGAGGACTCCGGTCGCGACACTCGCGACGATCCCGGGAGCATCGGGGCACCGCAAGGTGAGGATGTGCGTCGTCACGTTCGTTCCCGACGGTCGGCGTGCTTCGCCGGTGGATCGTAGGGCGAGGTTCGGATCAGAGCGCGTCGATGATGCGCGCGAGGAGCTCCGGGTACTCCTCCAGCGCTGGGAACTGTGGGAACTCGCGTTGGACGTTGGCAGGGGAGCGGAACAAGAACCCGACGTCGGCCTCGAGCAGCATCGCCGTGTCGTTGTACGAATCGCCCGAGGCGACCACGCGGTAGTTGAGGTCGTGCAGCGCCGCGACGGCATGCCGCTTCTGGTCGGCCATCCGGAGCCGGTAGTCCACGATTCGGTCGTCGTCGTCGACCACGAGGCGGTGGCAGAGCAGCGTGGGCCACCCCAACTGCTGCATCAAGGGCTGAGCGAACTGTTCGAAGGTGTCCGAGAGAATGACGACCTGCGTTCGGCTCCGCAGTTCGTCGAGGAACTCGCGAGCGCCGGCGAGCGGCTCGAGGCCGGCGATCACCTCGGCGATGTCACCGAGGCGCAGCGCGTGTTCGTCGAGCAGGCGGAGCCGACCCCGCATCAGCACGTCGTAGTCGGGTTCGTCGCGCGTGGTGCGCCGCAACTCCTCGATCCCCGTGCGTTCGGCGAACGCGATCCAGATCTCGGGGACGAGGACGCCCTCGAGATCGAGCGTGACGATGCCTTGGCGGGGATCGGAGGTCGACATCACGCCAGTGTCGTCAACCGCGCGGCGTTCGAGCGAACCGACCGACCGGTCAGCGCATCGCCGCCGTCGGGCCGTCGACGGTGATCTCGGCACCGATGAGCTCGCGGTGGGTGGCCGCCGCCGCGGCGTCGCGGTCGTCGACGACGGCAACGACTCGATCGCCCTCGGGCGTGTCGGCGATCGCAACGATCTGGGCCGGCCCCTCACGGTCGTGGCGAACCGTGTAGGTCGCGACGGTCGCCGCGCCCACGTATCCCTCGACCACGTCGCGCTCGGGTGTCGCCGCAGCGGCGCTCGCCGCGAGGTCGGCGAGGAGCGGTGGCCGGTCGCCCGCGTCGGTCGACCACACGGCGAGCCCCGGTTTGGTGAGCAGCCCGCTCACCGTCGTCACGAGGCCGACGGCACCGGGGGCGTCGCGCAGGCGGCGGATCATGGTCGCCGTGGCCTGGAACACGAAGTGGTTGAACGGCCCACCGGCGAAGGGCATCCCCCCGGTCAGGGTGGGCGTGCCGTCGAGCGGGAGGCCGAGCTCGCGTTGTTGGACGCGCACCGCGGCGGGAAAGCAGCTGTAGAGCTCGACGAGATCGAGGTCGGGGAGGGCGCGCCCGAGGTGCGCCTCGGCGGCGCGTCCGAGTTCGGCCATCGCCGGCCAGCGGTGGAGCCACGCCCGCCGTGACAAGGTCAGGCTGTGGCTCGACTCGAGCGAGACCCACGGGTGGACCCGGAGCGCGGGCGCGATCCCGAACCGGTCGGCCGCGGTCTCCGAGCACAGCAGGAGTGCGCCGGCCTGATCGACCGCCCACTGGGTCGCGTGCCACTTGTTGTAGGGAAACGCGAGCGGGCGGTTGCCGCCGCCGGGGTCGCGCAGCGCCGCGGGAGTCCGTCCGGCAGCGAACGCAGCCTCGGGGTTCGTGATCGCGACCGCGTCGAAGCGAGACCAGAGGCTGTCGATGTCGCGGCAGTGTTCGGCGATCGACTGGCCCTCGGCGGCGCGCAGTGCGTTGTCGATCGCCGCGTATTGCTGCACCGGAGCGACGAAACCGGTCGCGATCTCGGCCGGCGACACGATTTCGGCGTCGGGGACCTGACGCTCGTCGGGATCGGTTCCGGGGTCGTCGGGCGGCGCGAGGGCGATCCCGGCGCGACGGGCCAGGTCGTCGCGCCGTTTCGCCTCGCCGCCCACCACCAGCGCGACATCGATCTCGCCGGAGGCAATCGCGGCGAGGGCCTGGTCGATGAGGGCCTGTTGGGGGATACCGATCTCCACGAGGACGCTGCGAGCCGCGACGGCCCCGACCGCGCGGGCGATCGTGCGCCCGGCGTCGCGGGCGCGCCAGGTGCCGTGCGGGACGAGGATGCGTTCCACGGCCCGCAGGATCTCCGGTGAGCCCGTGTCGTCGGCCGCGGCGCCCGCGGCGCGGACCATGAGATCGAGCGCGCCCACGCCCTCGCCGGGCGGTTCGTGCTGCGCGGCGGTCCCGACCCCGACGAGGACGGCCCGGCGGAGCCCCGAGTTGGCAGCAGCAAGCGACATAGCCGGGCAGTCTGCCCCCGAGGCGGTTCTGACGGCATCTCGTGCGCAAAACGATGAGCTGGGGGCCGCAAAAGTCGCGGGCGGGTACCCCGGCGGGAGATTGTATGCGGGAGCATGGAATGTTAGGGTTGCTCGGCATGAGCGCGACGATCTGGGTCCGACGACCGACGGCGGCGCCCGCCGGTGAGGTGAGTGCACCGACCCACCGGCTCGACCGCCCGTTGCCGGGCCTCACGATCGGGATTCGCGAGGATCGAGCGTGGCGATCGTGGCAGCACATCGGCGACGTCTGGGCGGCTTGGCTCGACCGCGACGGCGCCTCGCCGCGTACCGTCGAGACGGGCGGCCAGGTCGGCGTCCCCGGCTCCGACGACCGGCGCCGGATCGACGAGTTGGCCGCAGCCGTCGACGCGGCGATCGTCGGGCTCGGCACCTGCGGATCGTGCACCACGTTCACCGTCAAGGACGCGGTCGCGGTCGAGGCCGCGGGCAAACCCGTGGTCGCCGTGGTGTGCGACGAGTTCTTGGTGCACGCCCAGAACGTCGCCCGCCATCTCGGCCACGGTGACCTGAAGATCCTCGCGCTGCCCTATCCACTCGAGGCGCGCCCGGCCGCCGATCTCGACGACATCGCCGCCGAGTACTACCCACGGGTGCTCGCGCTCCTCGGTGTGACCGGAAGCCCCGGGACGGCATCGTGAAGTTCGCGAGTGAAGCCGTCGAGGTGGCCGCCGCGCCGCAGGAGTTCTACGAACGGACGCTCGCGGAACGGTGGTCCGACGGTGCCCCCGTACTGCCCGCGACCGACGAGGCCGTGGCGGCGCTGCTCGCCCACTCGCCATACCCGGCCGATCACGTCGTCGGGGTGTTGCCCCCGATCAACGGCGTCGCGACGGTCGAACTCGTCGCGGTGAACGCCGCGCTGGCCGGCGTCGAGCCCGCGAGCTTCCCGTACGTGCTCGCCGCGCTCGATGCGATCATGGAGCCCGAGTGGAACGCGTTCGGGCTCACCACCACGACCTCGAGCGTGTGTCCGATGCTGATCGTGAACGGGCCCGGGCGCGCCGCGGCGGCGATCGACCACCGTGCCGGATGTATGGGCGGGGCCGCCGGCCGTGGTTCGATGACCATCGGACGCGCCGTCGCACTCTGTCTGCGCAACATCGGCGGCCAACGAGCCGGTGAGACGACCAAGACCGTCTTCGGCCAACCCGCACGGGCGGGGTTCTGCTTCGGCGAGTGGGAGGAACGGTCACCGTGGCCTTCGCTGGCGGTCCGGCGCGGCTTTGCCGCGACCGACGACGTCGTGACGGTGCACGGTGGCAAGGGCACGTTCCCGCTCGCCGACATCCACAACGACCGTGCCGACGACCTGTTGCGACTCATCGCGAAGAGCACGGCGTTCCCCCTCTCGAACATGTACCTGGGGAACCCCGAGAACGGCGAGGTCGTGATCGCGTTCAACCCGATGTGGGCCGAGCGGTTCGGTGCCGCGTTCCCCGACATCGCCGACCTCCAGGCGTACCTCCACGAGTGGGCCTGGCAGCCGATCGAGGTGTGGCCCGACGCGAATGCCGCGATCCTGCGCGACCGGGGGCGTGTCGACGCGGCCGGCAGAGTCGCGCTCGTGAGCGGACCGGAACAGTTCCTGCCGATCGTCTGCGGCGGGTTGGGCAGCCTGCACGCGATCGTGCTGCCGAGCTTCGGGGAGAGCCAGAGCCAGTCGAAGGTCGTGGTGCGGCCGGCATGAGTGCGGCCGGATCATGAACGTCGACGAGGTGCGAGCGGCGGTCGCCGAGGTCGCCGACCTGTTGCGGCTCGACGGCGCGGACCTCGAGCTCGTCGCCACGGACGAGCGCCGCGATCGCATCGACGTGCGGCTCCTGCTCGACGGCGTGGACTGCGACGAGTGCGTGCTCGCTCCCGACCAACTCCGCGACGCGATCGAACGCGCGGTGCAACGCCGCGCCCCGGGGGATTACGAATTCCGGATCGATGACCCCCGGAGCTGACGCGGGGACCCCCGGAGCTGACGCGGGGACCCCCGGAGCTGACGCG
>SXJQ01000063.1 GCA_005779345.1 Actinomycetota bacterium | reverse complement strand
CTTGTGCTTCATCGCCTGGAACGAGCCGATCGGGACTCCGAACTGGCGTCGCTCCTTGGCGTATTCGAGTGCGATGTCGAAGATCGTCTGACACGTCCCGACGATCTCGAGCGCGAGCGCACACACCGCGTGCAGGAGTGCATCGGCGAGTTCGGCATCGTGCGCGCCGAACGCGTCGGGTCCGCCGAGGATCCGGTCGGCCGGTAGCCGCACACCGTCGAGACCGACGTGCGCGAGGCGCCGCGTCGGGTCGAGCGAGTCGATCGGCGTGATCGCGACGGCATCGCGCGGCACGATCACGACGCCGATGCCACCGGGGCCGCGCACGACGCACGCGATCTCGTCGACCGCGGTGGCTTCGATCACGAACGCCTTCGTTCCTCCGAGCACGACGTCGCCGCCGTCGAGCGCGGCGGTCGCGCGGGTCGACGCGAGGGAGTACTGCCCGTCGCGCTCGTGGAGGCCCACCGTTCCTGCGAGCGATCCCGAGGCGACCGCGCCCAGCCAACGTTGCTGTTGTTCGCTGGACCCGAGTGCGGCGACGACGGGCGTGAACTGGGTGACGGTGGCGAGCAGCGGCCCGGGTGCCACGACCCGACCGAGTTCCTCGGCGAGGATCCCGGCCTCGATGGCGCCGAGGCCGATGCCCCCGAACGCTTCGGGCACGGTGAGGGCTGCCCAGCCGAGCTCGCCGACGACGCGGCCGAAGCCCTCGGCGCCAATGCCCGTCTCGGCGACGGCGCGAGCCAGAGCGATCGGCGCTTCCTTCGACACGACGGCTCGGATCGAGTCGCGGAGCGTGTCCTGGTCGGGTGTGAAGTCGAGATCCATCGGCGCCGTGAGGTTAGTCAGCGGCGCCGTGATCGTTCACGGCGGCGGTCACGGCGTCGCCGAGCGCGCGCCGGTCGATCTTCTCGCCGGCGGTGAGCGGCAACGCCTCGAGCACGACGATCGACTCCGGCACCTTGTACGCGGCGAGGGCCCCACCGAGATACTCGCGGATGCCGCCGAGCGTCGGTGGTGCGCCCGGGTCGCGCGGCACCACGCACGCGACCCCGACCTCGCCCATCACCGGGTCGGCGCGGGGCACGACCGCGACCGCCGCCACCTGCGGATGGCTCGACAGCGCGGCCTCGACCTCGACGGGATACACGTTGTAGCCGCCGCGTACGTACATCTCCTTCGACCGGCCGACGAGGCGGAGGCGGCCTCGGTCGTCGAGCGCTCCGAGGTCGCCCGTGCGGACGAAACCGTCGGCGGTGAACGCGGCGCGCGTCGCCTCGGGATCGTGCCAGTAGCCAGTCATGCACGCGCCCGATCGCAGACAGACCTCGCCGATCGTTCCGACTCCGGCGCCGACGTCGCGGTCGGGGTCGTCGGGGTCGCGCAACGACAAGCTCACGCCGGGGAGCGGACGTCCGACCGACACGACGGCGTCCTCGTCGGGTGCATCGAACGCGGTTCCGAGTCCGATCCCCGCCTCCGTGCACGAGTAACGGGTCGCGAGGCGCGCGCCGAACCGGGCGCGTGCCTCCTCGGCAAGACCCGGCGTGATCGGGCCACCACCCGCCACGATGAACGCCACGCTCGACAGGTCGTAGCGGTCGAAGTCGGGGCGTCGCAGCATCAGGGCGAGTTGGGTCGGCACACCGGCGACCGTCGTCAGCCGCTCGCGTTCGAGGAGCGCGAGCGCGTCGTCGGCGCGCCAACGGGTCATCATGAACTGCACGCCGCCGCGGCGCAGGTTCCCGGCGAGCTTGGTCACGAAGCCGAGGTGCGCGAACGACGTGCCGGTGAACGAACGGCCGCCGGTGTCCCACGTGTCGCCGAGATCCGCGTGTGTGATGAACGCCAACTGCCGATTGCCGTACCGCGCGCCCTTCGGCACGCCCGTCGTCCCCGACGTGAAGATGATCGCGACATCGCGATCGGGGTCGGCGGGGAGCAGCGCGGGCGTTTCGCCGCGCCGTCGGAGCGGGGCGAGGATCTGATCGACCCCGGTGGCCGGCGCGCACTCGACGGTCGCGAAGCGCTCGTCGCCGAACCCCGGTGCCGCGACGACGAGACGCGGCTCGGCCCGATCGAGGACGAGCTCGCGCTCGCGCGCCGACAGTCGGTCGTTGACGCCGGCAGTGATCGCGCCCAACTTGGCGATCGCGATGTAGGCGATGAGGAAGTCGGGCCCGGGTGGCAGCACGATCGCGGCGACATCGCCATGACCGAGACCCACGTGGGCGAGGCCGACCGCGGCCTCGTCGGACACGCGATCGATGTCGGCGTAGCTCAGCGTCCAACCGGCCTCGGCCACATACGCAGTACGATCGCCGAAGCGGCGAGCGGCTTCACCAACGGTCGCGGGCAGCACGGCAACCTCGCTTCGAGCATCGACGAGTATCGACTCACAGCATCATTCATCGGCCGGCGGAGGGACGACCACGGTGGCGGGCGCAGCGTACAAGCCCTCGAAACCCGGCCGCCGTCCCGGCGCGGCGGGCGGTGCTCCGGCCCAGGGTCGCGAGTTGCGGGCCCAGGGCCGCAAGACCCTCGCCAAGTTGTTGGCCGCGGGTCTTCGGGTGTTCGCCGAGCGCGGCTATCACGCCGCGCGCGTCGACGACATCGTGCGCGCGGCACGAACGTCGCACGGCACCTTCTACCTCTACTTCGCGAGCAAAGAGGATCTGTTGCGCGCGCTCGCGATCGAGTGCGCAGCGGAGTACGAGGCGTTGGCGACCGAGATCGCCACGATCGAAGGCGACCCGGCGGATTTCGCCGAGCTCGAACGGCTCGTGGCGAGGTTCCTCGCGATCTATCGGCAGTACGGTCCGGTGATTCGGGCGTGGATGGAGGATCAGGTCACCGACCGCGAGGTCAATCGTCTGGGCGTGGAAGCGTTCCGGCACATCGCGTCGGGGATGGCGGCACGACTGCGCGCCGCCAGCGCCCCGAGCGACGACGTGACGATCGGCGCGCTCATGGCGATGCTCGAACGGTCGGGGTACTACCTCGTCTCGCGTTCCATCGGTTCCGACGACACCGCGGCATCGACATTGACGCGCACGCTGCATCGCGGCTTCTTCGCCGTCGCCTGAGCCGACGGATGACGACACGCGCCGATGCGAGCGCCGTCGGCCGGGTCGCCGGTCTCGACGGGTTGCGCGCGGTGGCGGCGTTGTCGGTGTTCGTGTTCCACCTTGCGGAGGTGTCGCCGCAAGTCCGCGCGACGAGCGATTCGTTCGTGTTCTACACGCGCCACCTCGACGTCGGGGTCGCGATCTTCTTCGTGCTGTCGGGCTTCGTGGTCACGCGCCCGTTCCTCGCCGGACGCGCGACGCCGGCTCCCGTCGTCCCGGTCGGCGGTTATGCCCTTCGCCGCGTGCTGCGGATCGGCCCTGCGTGGTGGGTCTTTCTCGCCGGCGCCGTCGCGTTCGGTTGGCTCGACCACGTGAGCGAGTTCTCGGGCAACTTCGCCCCCGACTCGCCGCTCCACGTACTCGCCTGGGCGACGCTCACCCACGGGTGGTGGTTCCAGCCCGTTCACGTGTCGTGGACGCTCAGCGTCGAGGTCGTGATGTATGCGTTGGTTCCGCTGTGGGCCGGGGCGATCCGACGCGTTCCGCGAGCGCGTTGGAAGGTGGAGGTCGCCGGCGCCGGTCTGCTCGTCGCATGCGGCCTCGTCGCGACCTGGACGCGGTGGTTCCGTCCGCCCGAGACCCGATTCGCGGCCGTGGTCGTGCAACCTCTGATCGCGTTCGGCGCCGGGATGCTGCTCGCGGCCGTTGCCGCGGCGCTCGTCGGAACCGACCGTGAAGCCCGCGTCCGGCGAGCGCTCGGGACGACCGGGATCTGGTGGTCGGCGGCGGCGGTGCTCTACCTGGTGCTGGCTCGCCAGATCGTCGACGCACCGCCGACGATCCTCTACGGCGTCACCGGTTCGCCGCGGGTCCTGTTCGCCCGCGACCTCGTCCAGGTCGTCATCGCGGTGCTGCTCGTCGGCTCGGTCGTGTTCGCCGACCCGGATCGATCGAGGGTGGTTCGGCTGTTGACCTGGCGTCCCCTCGCCGCGGTCGGCTTGGTCAGCTACGGCATCTACCTCTGGCACACGACCGTGTTGCGGTGGTGGCGCTGGTCGTTCACCCCCGCCGAGCTCGCCGCCGACCCGTCGCGACTCGCTCGCCTCGGCGAGTTCGGTGGTCCCGGCCGCGGGTGGCGCGACGGCTTCTTCGCGCTGCTGCTGACCTTGGTGATTGCAACGGCCTCCTACGCCGTGGTCGAGCGCCCCGCGCGCCGTCTCGCTGGCCGGCGGCGATGAGCGACGAGCCATCGCCCGGTCCGCGCACCGCGGGACTCGACGGGGTGCGCGCGGTCGCGGCGTTGTCGGTGTTCGTGTTCCACCTCACCCAGGTCTCACCGCAGGTGCGCGACACGACGCAGAACTTCGTCTTCTACGCGCGCCATCTCGACGTCGGGGTCGAGATCTTCTTCGTGCTGTCGGGGTTCTTGCTCTATCGACCGTTCGTCGCGGCGCATCTCGGCGGATCGAAG
>SXJQ01000062.1 GCA_005779345.1 Actinomycetota bacterium | reverse complement strand
CGTCGTGGTCGTGCCCGAGCCGTTCGGTCCGAGGAAGCCGAACACTCCGCCCGTCGGTACCGCGAGATCGAGCCCTTCGATCGCGACGGTCGCGCCCTTCCTGCGCCGGTACTCCTTGCGGAGTCCCTCGATCTCGATGACGTTCGCTTCCATCGGCGGTCCTCGCGTCGCGGCCTCGTGAACCACAGACGCAGGGATCGGCCCCGCGGGTGACGCGACCGACGTGCTCGTCAGGCGGGATCGCGCTCGGCGACGACCACGAGTTCGACGGCCGCGATTCCTCCGGCCACGAGGCCCTCGGCCGATCGAACCGCCTTCTTCACAGGCAGGACGTACGTGCCGCGCTTGCGGTCGGGGAACACCGACGTCGACCAGCGGGTCGCGCCGACCGTCACCTCGACGCGCACCGACCCGAATCCCCCGGCTCGGTGGCCGAAGATCTCCAGGATCTCGTCAGCGACATCGTGCGGGAGGCTCACGAAGTGCCAGGCGCCAGGGCCATCGTGCTCCCAGACCTCGGCGGCGAACGAGAACCTCGACGATGCCATCGGATCAAGCTATGGGCGGTAACTTCCGCGATATGACGCGTGGCACCGTCGAGGTATTCGCCGACGTGGTGTGCCCGTTCACGCACGTCGGGCTGCGCCACATCGCGGCTCGCCGCGCGGAGCTCGGCCGCTCGTTGCCGCTGCTGCGCGTGCGAGCCTGGCCGCTCGAACTCGTCAACGGTGCGCCGCTCGATCCCGACGCAGTCGCCCAGCACGTCGACGAACTCCGCGAACAGGTCGCGACCGACCTCTTCTGCGGCTTCGATCGCGACCGACTCCCGTCGTCGTCGCTGCCCGCGCTCGAACTCGTGGCCGACGCGTACGCACTGGGCGACACGGTTGGCGAACGGGCGAGCTTCGCGGTCCGCACTGCGCTGTTCGAGGAGGGCCGCGACATCGCCGACCCCGTTGTCCTCGACCAGATCGCGAGCGCATGTGGCATCGGCGTGCGCGGCGCGGGCCGCGACCGCGTGCTCGCCGACTTCGAGGAGGGCAAGCGCCGCGGGGTGCGCGGTTCCCCCGAGTTCGTCCTCGAGGGTCACGGCTGGTTCTGCCCGGCATTGCGCATCGACAAGGTCGGCGACCGCCTCGCGATAGAGGTCGACCCCGAGGGGTTCGAGCGCTTCCTCGCCGACTGCTTCGCCTGACCGCGAACCATTCCAGCGTCGTCAGGCCGCGCCCCGCGCGCACCGACGACGCCAGTTCGCATCACACACACCCCCCCACCAGTCCGGCGTCGTCGGGCCGCGTTCCCGGCTCGCCGACGACGCCGGTTCGCATATTGGGCACGCGCGCCAAGAGGCGGGCCCCCGCAGGGACCCGCCTCAGCGTTGTTGTCGTTGCCGCAGCTACGTTCGCTGCGGTATTGCTCTCGCCTGCTCAGTACCAGCGGCCGATGACCACGTTGTCGGGCGCCGCCCAGATCGCACTCGCGTAGTTCGCCGAGTTGATGACCTGCATCGCGGCCGCCATCGCCATCGGGTCGCCGTTGCGTTCGCCCGCAGCGAACAGCTCGAGCGCCGAGGACTGGAGGGTCCCCGTTCCGGAGGCGCCGAGCAACGTGCCGCCGATCGTCATCGAGCCCTGGCCCAACGAGGTGATCTCGTCGTGGAACGATGCGTCGGGGCCGCCGATCGTCATCGAGCCCTGGCCGAACGAAGTGATCGCGTCGTCGAACGATGCGTCGCCGCCACCGATCGTCATCGCACCGGCGAGGTGATCGCCGCCCACGAACCCGAACTCGGCACCGGGGTCGAACCCGTCACCGCTCGCCGAGGACGCTGCCGTCTCGAACACCGGGGCCTGGACGACCGACTGGGTCGGGTCGAAGTCGTACCCACCGGGCTGTCCGGCCGGGATCACCATCGACGCGTCGTTCGCCTGGTCGGCGAAGAGCGGCTCGGCGACTGCCGCCGTCGCGTCGTAGCCGTACCCGCCGGGCTGTCCGGCCGGGATCACCATCGACGCGTCGTTCGTGGGCTCGTACGTGCCGGCGTCGTACGCGGTCGGCTCGTACGCCCCGGCGTCGTACGCGGTCGGCTCGTAGGCCTCGGCCACGGCGGCCGTCGAGCCGCAGCATCCGACGATCTCGGGCTCGTCGTAGGAAGCGTCGTAGCTCTCGTAGCCGTCGGTGGTTGTGAGGAAGTCGGTCATGGTGGGCTCCTGTGCTCGGTGGGGTCGGTCACCACCTCTGATGCCGACCCCGCCGCAGGAGTTCCGAGCGCCGCGAGAAATTCCCGAGCTCAGCGAGCGGTTCCCGAGCTCAGCGCGGGGCGCCCTTCCAGACCACGTCGGAGGGCGCGCCGGCTGCGTACAAGAACGCGTCGTCGCGGCCGTCGCCGCCGTAGTCGAGACCGAACGGCGTGTAGGAGCCGGAGATGCGCACCTCCGGTCCACCGACGAAGCCCGCGGCGGTGCCGCGCCACAGCACGTCGCCGGCCGCGCCGGGCCCGTGCCACAAGACGTCGTCGCGACCGTCACCGTCGTAGTCGCCCGCGGCGGGCTGATACGT
>SXJQ01000061.1 GCA_005779345.1 Actinomycetota bacterium | reverse complement strand
CCGTCGGCGCCGATGCGCTGCACGAACACCGCGAGGCCGTCGCCCGCGCTGACGTCGACGTAGGTGCCGTCGTCGTCAGGTTCGGGTCGGGCCCCGAGCGCGCCCGCCCAGAAAGCGGCCTCGGCTCCCTGCACGTGCGCGGGGACATCGATCCCGATCGCGGTCAACCGGCTGCGATGCATGCGCGAACGCTAGCCACGCTGGAGCGTCAGAGCACGTGACAGGCGGCGATCGCCGCATCCGCCGCGGCCGCAGTGGCGATGCCGGTGTCGCGTGCGAGCCGACCGAGCACCTCGAGGGGGGTCGGGTCCTCGGCGAGGTACCGCGCGAGCGCGTCGGGGTCGGCGCTGCCGTCGGCGTTGGTGAGCGCGAAGATCGCGTCGCTCACGATCCCCTCCCCCGCGAAGTCGCTGATCGCCCGGTACGCCGACCACGCGCACCCGGCCGATTCGCAGACCGCGGCGATCGCGGCGGTCTCCATGTCGAGCGCATCGACTCCGGCCGCGGACATGGCCGCGAGGGCTGCAGGGTCGGTGATGAGATCGTCGCCGCAACTGATCGTTCCGGCGAGCACGCGACCGCCGACCGGAACCGCGACGTACGCACGACCCGCAGCGCGGTCGATCACTCGCTCCGGCTCGATCACGTGTCCGATCGCGAGTCGCCCGGGGTCGATTCCGCCGGCGATCCCGACGATCATCACGTGATCCACACCGATTTCGAGCAACGCGCGCGCCGCCGCGGCGCCCGGCGCCATCCCGATGTTCGTGAGCACCGCCACGACCTCGTGCGACCCGGCACGCCCGCGGTGTTGCGACCCGTCGTCGCTCGCCCTGAGCCCGAGCTTCTGCACGATCGGGTCGAGTTCCACCTGCATGGGAGCGAGCATCCCGACGCGCATCACGTCAGGATTGCACACGCGGCGCGGCGACCGCGCGTTGCGCCGTACGCTGCGGCCCGTGGACGACCGCTCCAACTCGATCCCGACCCCTGCGACCATGCAGGCCTGGCGCACGCACGAATACGGACCTCCGCTCGAGGCGCTGCGCCTCGACGCAGTACCCGTCCCCGAACCCGACGCGGGCGAGGTGCGCGTCCGCGTCCGCGCGATCCCGCTCAACCTCAACGATCTCGAGCGCATCACCGGCGGGAACATGATGGTGCGGCCCGACCTGCCGTACAGCCCGGGGATGGAGGTGATGGGCGTCGTCGACGCGTGCGGACCCGACACCGCCGACTGGCTCGGACGGCGGGTCGTCGGCATCACCAAGGGCGCACACGGCGGCTACGCGCAGTACGCGATCTGCCCGATCGTCGGAACGTTCGAGGTACCCGAGACGATCCCGCTCCCCGGCGTCGCCGCGTTGTTCTTCCCGTTCCACCTCGCCTGGCTCGGACTCGTCGATCGAGCGGCTCTGCGCGCGGGTGAGTCGGTGCTGATCCACGCGGCCGCGGGTGGTTCGGGGTCGGCCGCGATCCAACTCGCGAAGCACCTCGGAGCCCGCGTGTTCGCGACAGCCGGTACCGATGCGAAGGTCGAGTTCTGTCGCTCGCTGGGCGCCGACGTCGCGATCAACTCGTCGACCGCCGACTTCGCCGAGATCGTCCTCGCCGAGACCGGCGGTCGTGGGGTCGACGTCGTGTTCGACAACGTCGGCGAGTCGGTCATGGATGCGTCGACGCGATGCATCGCCTACAACGGCCGCTACCTGATGATGGGCTTCGCGTCCGACAAGGAGGCCGCGGATCGGCCGCTCGTCGTACCGCGCACACTGTCGATGGGCAACTTCCACCTGTGTGGCGTCGTGCTCGCCTACGCGAACGACGACTTCGCCCAGATGGTGAAGGGTGCGATGGGTTGGAATCTCGTGGCGACCGAGTTGGGGCGGCGGATCATGGACGAGGTCGTCGCGCTCGTGGTCGCCGGGCACGTGAAGCCGGTCGTCGGCAGCACGGTGACCTTCGAGGAGATCCCGCGGGCGATCACCGCGCTCGCCAACCGCGAGACGACGGGCCGCACGATCGTCCTCCTCGACTGACCGGCGTTCTCCTCGACTGACAGTACGAGTCAGCCCCCGAGACCACGGAGCAGGTCGGGCATCTTGAACGCGGTCCAGCCGCGATCGCAGTTCAACACTGCGCCGGTGAGGCTGCGGCTCGCGTCCGACGCGAGGAACACGACGAGATCGGCGATCTCGTCGGCATCTTGGAGTCCGGTGGCATGGCCCGCGGCGAAGGCTGCCTTGACATCGTCGTTGCCCCAGATCAACGCGTTCATCGGCGTGTCGACGTACCCGGGGCTGATCGCGTTGACGCGGATGCCGAGTCGACCCGCGTTGGGCGCCATCGACTTGGTGAGCAGCGCGACCCCACCCTTGCTCGCGGCATAGCCATCGAGCCCGCCGAGCGGGACGTGCGCCATCGACGACGCAGTGTTGATGATCGAACCGCCGCCAGATCGGGTGATCTCGGGAACGGCGTAATGGCAGCAATAGAACGTGCCCGACAGGTTGATCCCGATCACCTGGTCCCACGCCTCGACCGCGACGTCGGGCGCGAAGCCATCGCGTCCGGGCCAGGCCACGCCCGCGTTGTTGTGGAGCACGTGGAGTGCGCCGTACGCGTCGATCGTCGCGGCGACGAGCGCCTCGCACTGATCGGCGCGAGCGACGTCGGCGTGCACGAAGCGTGCGGTGCCGCTGGCCGCGGCGATGGTGTCGACCGTCGCCGCGCCACCCGCGTCGTCGACGTCGCCCACCACGACACGCGCGCCCGCCGCCGCCAACGCGATCGCCGAGGCCCGACCCAACCCTGAGCCCGCACCAGTGACGAGCGCGACCTTGCCTTCGAGCAGCATGATTCCTCCCACGCGAGATCAGCGCACGGTACGGAAGAACTCGCGGACGTCGCCGATCCAGAGATCGGGTTCTTCGAGCGCGGCGAAATGCCCGCCGCGCTCGTAGCGGCGGAAGTGCGTGACGTTGTAGAGGTTGCGCGCCCAGCTCTCGGGCATCTTCACGATCTCGCCGGGGAACAGTGCGCAGCCGGTCGGCACGGCGACCGGTTCGAACGGCGGGAACCGTCCGCTCTTCTGCGACTCGAAGTAGAGCCGGATCGAGCTGTTGATCGTCTTGGTGACCCAGTACACCGACAGGTTCGTGAGGATCTGCTCGCGGGTGACGGCGGTCTCGAGGTCGCCGTCGGGGTGATGGGTCCAGTGGTGGAACTTCTCGACGATCCAGCCCGCGAGCCCGACCGGCGAATCGGTGAGCCCGTAACCGAGGGTCTGGGGGTTCTTGCCCTGGATCTGCTGATAGGCGCTGCCCTCGTTCATGAAGTTGCCGGTGCTCGCCATGTCGGCGGTCTCGTCGTCGGAGAGTTCGCCGTCGCCGGGAATGCCCAACACCATGTTGAGGTGCACGCCGGCGACGTGG
>SXJQ01000060.1 GCA_005779345.1 Actinomycetota bacterium | reverse complement strand
TGACGGTGGCGAGCACGACCGTGCCCTTGCCGGCGGAGTCGGCCTTCTCCATGTGGGGCTCGAGGTGGCTGACCGCGGCCTTCATCGTCTCGGCCGACTGCAGCACGAACGGGAGTTGCATCTCGCCGCGACCGAACAGGTCGCCGACGACCTTCATGCCGTCGAGCAGCACGTCGTTGACGATGGCGAGGGCGGGCATGTCCGCGAGTTGCGCGTCGAGGTCGGCCTCGAGTCCGTCGCGGTTGCCGTCGATGATCCGGCGCTTGAGACGTTCGTCGACCGGGAGGCTCGCCAGGTCTTCGCGCTCGACTGCATGGGGATCGACGTGCTCGAACAGGGTGATGAACTCCTGGAGCGGGTCGTATCCCTCGCGGCGACGGTCGTAGACGAGATCGAGCGCCACCTCGCGGTGGTGTTCGTCGATCCGGTGCATCGGCAGGATGCGCGCGGCGTGGACGATCGCGGCGTCGAGGCCGGCCTCCATGCACTCGTGGAGGAAGACGCTGTTGAGCACGTGGCGCGCCGCGGGCTTGAGTCCGAAGCTGACGTTGGACAAGCCCAGCACGGTCGACGCGCCGGGGAGTTCGGCCTTGATGCGTCGGATCGCCGCGATCGTCTCGATCCCGTCGCGGCGCAGATCCTCGGACCCGGCCGACAGCGGGAAGGTGAGCGGGTCGAAGATGAGATCGGTCGGGTCGAGCCCGTACTTCTGGGTCGCGAGGTCGTAGATCCGGTGCGCGACCCGCAGCTTCCAGTCGGCGTCGCGGGCCTGACCCTCCTCGTCGATCGTGAGGCAGATCACGGCCGCGCCGTACTCGCGGGCCAGTTTGAACACGCGGTCCATCCGCTTGCCCTCGCCCTCGCCCTCCTCGAGGTTCGCGGAGTTGAGGATCGCCTTGCCGCCGTGGTGTTGGAGGCCCTGCTCCATCACCTGCGGTTCGGTCGAGTCGAACACGAGCGGCAGGCTGGCCTGGGTCGCGAAACGCGACGCGATCTCCTCCATGTCGAGGGTGCCGTCGCGACCGACGTAGTCGACGCAGACGTCGAGGACGTGGGCGCCCTCGCGCACTTGGTCGCGGGTCATTGCCACGCAGACGTCGTAGTCGCCCTCGAGCATCGCGTCGCGGAACTTCTTCGAACCGTTCGCGTTGGTGCGCTCGCCGATGGCGAGGTACGACAACTCCTGGTGGAAGGGCACGTGCGAGTAGATCGACGAGCAGCCGGGCTCGAACTCGGGCGTGCGGGCGACCGGTCGGCGATCGTTGCCGAGTCGTTCGACGACCGCGCGCAGGTGCGCGGGCGTGGTGCCACAGCATCCACCGACGATGTTGATGCCGAAGTCGGTGACGAACCGCTCGTGCGCGTCGGCGAGCGCTGTCGGGGTGAGGTCGTAATGGGTGTGGCCGTCGACGACCGACGGGAGCCCGGCGTTGGGGAGGCACGACAAGTAGGTGCGGGCGTGCTGCGCGAGGTAGCGCAGGTGCTCGGTCATCTCGGCGGGTCCGGTCGCGCAGTTCAGGCCGATGACGTCGGGGCCCATCGCTTCGAGCGCGGTGAGTGCGGCACCGATCTCGGATCCGACGAGCAGTCGTCCGGTCGTCTCCACCGTGACCTGCACCATGATCGGCACCTGGCGGCCGGCGGCAGCCATCGCCCGGCGCGCGCCGATGATCGCGGCCTTGCCCTGGAGCAGATCCTGGACGGTCTCGACGAGGACGACGTCGATCCCGCCCTCGAGCAGGCCCTCGACCTGCTCCTGGAATCCGTCGCGGAGGGGTGCGAACGCGATGTGACCGAGTGACGGGAGTTTGGTGCCGGGTCCGACCGAGCCGATGACGAACCGCGGGCGGCCGTCGGCCGCGTGGCGGTCGGCGACCTCACGGGCGAGCCGGGCCGCGGCGACGTTGATCTCGTGCGTGCGGTGCGCGAGGTCGTACTCGTTGAGGACGAGGTCGAACGCGCCGAACGTCGCGGTCTCGACGGCATCGATCCCCGTGCCGAAGTACTCGTCGTGCATCTGCGACACGAGGTCGGGACGGGTGAGCACGAGCATCTCGTTGCAGCCCTCGAGGGCCGGCCCGCCGAAGTCGTCGGCGGTGAGGTGCTGGTCTTGCATCCAGGTGCCGAACGCACCGTCGAAGACGAGGACACGCTCGGCGAGGGCATCGAGGAATGCGGACATTCCCGACAGGGTAGTGGGCTCGGTCCTCGTTCGGTCCGGTCGATTCGCCGGCTCGGTCACCGCGCCCGACCCGCCGCCGGCCCCCGCGAAGTCCCTCGCCCCGTAGACTCCGGCGCGGTGAAGGTGTACACGAAGACCGGCGACGACGGCACCACGGGCCTGTTCCATGGCGGTCGTGTCGGCACGGACGACGTCGGCCCGAGCGCCTACGGCACGGTCGACGAGACCGTCAGCGCGCTCGGCGCGGCGCGCGCCGAGGCCGACCCCGACGGCGAGCTGTGGACACTGCTGCTGCGTCTCCAGCGCGACCTGTTCGTGGTCGGTGCCGAACTCGCGACGGCACCCGACAACCGCGCGAAGCTCACCGACGAGGTCACCCGGGTCACCGCGGCGATGGTTGCGGCGATGGAGCCCGTGATCGACGACGTCACGCGCCGGTTCGATCCGCCCACCGAGTTCGTGCTCCCCGGCGAGGGACGCGTCGGCGCGCTGCTCGATGTCGCGCGGACCGTCGCCCGGCGAGCCGAGCGCGACGCCGTCGCCGCGACGCGCGCGGGTTGGCTCGACCCGACCAGCCAGGTCGTGCCCTATCTCAACCGACTCGCCGACCTGCTGTGGACGCTGGCGCGTTGGCAGGAAGGCACCTGGCGTGCCGCCCGCACCGGCGAAACTCGCTCGTAGGACACCCGGAGGAACCGTGCCCGTGAAGCTGAGCGTCTCCCAGACCGCGCCCGCGCGGGCACGTGTCGATCTGCTCGCGGTCGGGCTGCACGCCGGTCGCAAGCCGGGCCCAGGGAGCGATCTGCTCACCAAGGGTTCGGCCGCGCTGCTCGAGGCGAGCGGGTTCACGGGCGAGGTGGGCCAGACCGCGGTCGTGGCGGTGGAGGGCGTCGCCGCGCGCGCCGTGGTGGTCGTCGGCCTCGGCGACAAGGGCAAGCTCGATGCCGACGGGATGCGTCGTGTCGGCGCTGCGATCGCGCGTCAGGCGAAGCGGGCCAAGACCGTCGCGACGACGGTGCTCGACATCGTTCCTCGCGGGCTCGACGCGGGCGATGCCGCGCAGGCGTTCGCCGAGGGAGTCGTGCTCGGTGGGTATCAGTTCCTGAAGTTCAAGAGCGATCCGAAGCGCAGCACGCTCGCGTCGGTGGTGGTCCTCGGCGGCTCGGCCAAGGTCGCCGCCGGACTCGCGGCCGGCGCGACGGTCGCCGGTGCGGTGTGTGCGGCGCGCGACCTCGTGAACGAGCCGGCCGGGACGCAATCGCCCGCGCAGTTCGCGGCCGAGGCGCAGCGGGTCGCTCGCCGGTCGGGACTCAAGTGCACCGTGTTCTCGGGCCCCCAGCTCGAGCGGTTGCGTCTCGCCGGGACGATCGCCGTCGGTCAGGGCTCGAGCCGATCACCCCGGTTCGTGAAGCTGGAGTACGCGCCGCGCGGCGCGCGTCACACGCTCGGGTTCGTGGGCAAGGGTGTCGTGTTCGATAGCGGTGGCCTCTCGCTCAAGCCGTCGAACGGCATGGAGCAGATGAAGACCGACATGTCGGGCGCGGCCGCGGTCGTGAGCGCGATGTCGGTGCTCGCGGCGCTCGACGTGCGCACGCGTGTGGTCGGCTACATCCCACTCGTCGAGAACATGCCGTCGGGGACCGCCTACCGACTCGGCGACGTGATCCGCTACCGGAACGACAAGACCGTCGAGGTGATGAACACCGACGCCGAGGGTCGACTCATTCTCGCCGATGCACTCGCGCTCGCGGCCGCCGACGGCGTCGACGCGATGATCGACCTCGCCACGCTCACCGGTGCATGCATGGTGGCGCTCGGCAACCAGATCGCCGGGTTGATGGGCAACCACGAGGGTTGGGTCGGCCAGGTGCGGGCCTGCGCCGACCGCGTCGGCGAGAAGGTGTGGCCGCTGCCGTTGCCCAAGGAATACCGCCGGCTGCTCGACTCCGAGATCGCCGACATGAAGAACATCGGCGGCCCGCACGGGGGAGCGCTCACCGCGGGCCTGTTCCTCCAGGAGTTCGCGGGCGACGTGCCGTGGGCGCACCTCGACATCGCGGGCCCGTCACGCGCCGAGGCCGACAACGGCTTCGTGGCGCGCGGCGGCACCGGCGTCGGGGTGCGGACCTTGATCGAGTTGGCGTCGGGCTTCCGCAAGCCCGGCCGGGCCTGAACCGAAAGAAGGAATCCCGATGCGCAATCGGCTGCTCACCCCGCTCGCCGTGCTCGCCACCCTGACGCTCGTGCTCGGCGCGTGTGGCAGCGACGGCGACGACCGCGGCAACGACAGCACGGCGAAGGACTCGATCGAGAACACCGAGGTCGAGGACCATCGCGGCGAGGCGGAGGTGACGATCCGCGTCACCGACAACCTGTTCACGCCGCAGAACGTGCGCGTCGATCCCGGGACGAAGATCGTCTTCGACAACCAGGGTCGCAACATCCACGAGATCGGCGCGTTCGGCGGCGACGGGTTCGGACTCGGGTTCGGCATCAATCAGATCAAAGTCGGTGCGAAGTACGAGTTCACGTTCGCGGAACCGGGCACGTACCGCTACTTCTGTGTGCTGCACGGCTCGAACGTCGTCGGGATGATCGGCGCGGTCGTGGTCGGTGACGGCGAGTTGGAGTCAGTGGCGACGGATCCGACCGATGGCCAGGCGACCGGCACGCTGCGCGTCCCGCAGGACCACCCGACGATCCAGGCTGCGGTCGACGCGGCGGCGCCGGGGTCGCTGGTGCTCATCGACAAGGGCGTGTACCACGAGGCCGTCACCGTGAACCCGGGCCACGAGAACATCGTGATCCGTGGCGTCGACCGCAACGAGACGATCCTCGACGGCGAGTTCGACGAAGACCTGCCGAACGCGTTCAAGGTGCTCGCCGACGGCGTCGCGATCGAGAACCTCACCGCGCGCAACTACTCCACCAATGCGTTCTTCTGGACCGGCGTCGACGGTTACCGCGGTTCGTATCTCACGAGCCTGCGCACCGGCGACTACGGCATCTACTCGTTCGATTCGGTGAACGGCGAGTTCGACCACGACTACGCGGCGGGTTCGGCCGACGCCGGCTACTACATCGGCCAGTGCTACCCGTGCAACGCCGTGCTGCGCGACTCGGTCGCGGAGTGGAACGGTCTCGGCTACTCGGGGACGAACGCCGGCGGCGAGTTGTACCTCGTGAACAACGTCTTCCGTTACAACCGCGCGGGCATCGTGCCGAACAGCGGCAACGGCGAGGCGAACCCGCCCGAGCGCGAAACCACGATCGTCGGCAACCTCGTCCACGACAACGACAACGGGTTCACGCCCGCGATCGACATCGCGCTCGTGGCCCAGGGGTTCGGGATCATCAACGCAGGCGGCCGCGACAACGTGATCGAGCGCAACCTCGTGATCGGTCATCGCTACGGGATCGTCCTCGCGATCCAACCCGAGGCGCCCGAGTACGCGTCGATCGGCAACACGGTGCGCGACAACGTCGTCGAGGAGTCGAGCTACACCGACCTCGGACTGATCGCCGACCCGGCCGACGAGAACTGCTTCGCCGGCAACGACTTCACGACGAGCTACCCACCCGAAATCGAGACCGTGCAGCCCTGCGAGGGCGAACCGGCGACCGAGTTGACCGGCGTCGACACGTTGACCGCGCAGATCCTCGGCACGGTCGACCACAACCCGCCGAGCATCGAGGCCGCGACCGCGGCGCTCCCCGATCCGCCCGTGCTCGAGAACATGCCCGACGCGCTCACCGCGCCGCCGGTCCCCGCGACCGGCGACTCGGTACCCAGCACGGTCGACCTCGCGGCGATCCAGGTGCCCGCGGCGCCGACGAACCGAGCCGAGATCGACCCGGGGATCCAGCCGTAGGCGTCCGCGGGCTGGCCGCGCGCGCAATCCGTGTGACGCAGGCCGTGTGACGCAGGCCGTGTGACGCAGGCCGTGTGACGCAGGCCGTGTGACGCAGGCCGTCAGGGCAGGACGACGACCGTGGTCCCCACCGGGGTCCAGTCGTAGACGACCTTGACGGACTGCTGGTTCATGCGGACGCAGCCGTGCGACAGCGGCGTACCGAGCTGCGCGTCGGTCTGGATCGGCGTGCCGTCAGGCCGCAGCGGGATCCCGTGGAAGCCGATCCACTTGCCGCTGCTCGCCCGGTAGAAGCGGCTCATGTACGGCAACCGCAACGACCCCGCCGAACTCATCGGCGACTTGCTCGCGATCGCGTACGTGCCGGGTGGCGGCGCGCCGCGGCGACCCGACACGAGGTAGCTGTTGCTCACGATGCCGTTGCTCTCGACGAGCCAGATGCGCTGCTGCGAGTTCGAGTAGACGACGCGCCGGCCCGCGCCGGAGTTGCCGGGCAGCGCGGGAAACGGTGACGTGCTCGCGATCCAGTAGCCACCACCGCCGGGAGTGCTCGCGAGGTCGATGGCCTGCATGCGGAGCCCCGACGCGTCGCCGACGTGCAACGACGTGTTGTAGCGCGTGACGCTGCCGTTCGCGCCGAGGATCCAATAGCCGTCGTCGCGCGGCCCGATCTCGAGCGCGACCGCGGGCTTGGCGACCCTCGCCGGCTTCACCACGTCGAGTGCGTCGCCGTAGGAGAAGACGGTGCCGTTCGCGTCGAGCAGCGCGTAGCCGTTGCCGGTCGCGGTCGATGCGATGTCGACGATGTGCGAGGGCACGAACGGGTTGACGGCCTGACCCAGGTGATCCGCGTCACCGAACGCGAACACCTCGCCGTCGGCCGCCGCGAGCCAGTAGCCGAGACCGCTCGGCGTTCCCGCGATCCCGACGATCGCCCTGGTCGTCTCGCCGCGCGCGGATCCGCGCCAGCGCGCGTCGCCGTAGTGGTAGACGCCGCCCTGGGTCGTGACGATCCAGTAGCCGCGCCCGGTGGCGGTCCCGGCCATGTCGGCCGCGCTCCCGGGCATCGCCTGACCGGCCGGCGCGCCGAAGAACGCGGCGTTGCCCGACGTGAACACGCCGCCATCGGCGGTGAGCGACCAGAAGCCGCTGTGCGCCGGGTCGCCGGCGATGGCGACGACCGCCTGGTTGAGCGGACCGGCCGGACCGCGGAACTTCGGAGCGGTGCCGTACGCGGTGACCACCGGTCCGGAGACCGCCGCGTCGGCCGCGACCGGCGCGACGACGGGGACCGCGACCACCGCGGCAGCGGTGACCGCGAGGAGACGCACGAGGACTCGACGGAGCTTCATGTGCATCTCATCGGCAACCGGAGTGGTCCCTCGGAGTCGAACCGGCTACAGGTCCGGGGTCGAGAAGGTGCAACGGGTGCCGGGCGCGTCGGCGAGCTTGGCATCGAGGGTCGCGAGGGGCACGTCGAGCAGTTGGGCCAGCGCCCCGCGACGACGACCGATGAGTCGACCACGAGGGTCACGCCCGGTCGGCCACCCGATGCCGGAGGATCTGCTCCGCGGACCGACTTGCCGGCGAGCGCACCTCTCGCCGCCAGCTCGGCGCGCGTGCCGTCGGAACGTCGCGGATCGTGATCGGCGGCCACTGACCGACCCGGCCTGACCGACCGATCGGGTCAGTGCCCGGTCGTGTCGCCCGACGCGAGGACCGCGTGGGGCATGCAGAACTGGTCGTACTCGGCGATCACGATCTCGGCGCCGTCGGAGCAGGTCGGGCACAGGGGGTCGCGACGAACCTTGAAGTTGCGGAAGCTCTGCTCGAGCGCGTCGTAGGCGAGGAGGCGGCCGATGAGCGGCTCGCCGAGACCGAGCAACAGCTTGATCGTCTCGAGTGCCTGGATCGATCCGACG
>SXJQ01000059.1 GCA_005779345.1 Actinomycetota bacterium | reverse complement strand
GAAGAACCCCATCGAGATCAGCTTCACGCCGTTGGCCTCCGGCGGGATCATGAGCGGCCGCTCGGCGTCGGGATCGACGACCTCGGGCGGACGATCGATGCCGAGCATCCGCGGCATCGAGAAGCCCCAGACGTCGGCGTCGATCGCGGCGACGGCGGCCCCCCGCTGGGCAAGCGCGACCGCCAGGTTCGTCGTGACCGAGCTCTTGCCGACGCCGCCCTTACCCGACGCGACGGCGAGGATGCGGGTCTTGCCGTCGGTGAACGAGTTGGCCATGGCTGCTCCTCGGGTGGGGTTTCTCCTCGCGGGGAATTTCCACTACGCGCGTAGGTACAATACCGAGATGGCCACCGTGGACTCGATCTCGGGAGAACTGTCGGGCGACGAGTTCTCCGCGGCCGTCGCGGCCGTCACGAGCGCGTTCGGCGATCCGACCCGGCGCGAGATCTACGTGTTCGTCCGCAGCCACGACGGGGTCCGTGCCGCCGAGGTCGCTGATCGCTTCGACCTCCACCCCAACGTCGCCCGACACCACCTCGAAAAGCTCGCCGCCGGTGGCTACGTGTCGGTCGACCTCGCGCGCCACGAGAGCGCCGGCCGGCCCTCGAAGGTCTACCGGGCGGCAGCGGCCGACAATCAGTTGTCGTTCCCGCCGCGACGCGACGACCTGCTCGGCATGCTCCTCGCACGCGCGCTCGAGCGGCTGCCCGAGCACGAGGCGCGCGCGCTCGCCGAGGAGGTCGGCTACGAGTACGGGCGTTCGATCGCCAAGCGCATCGACCCCAACGAGGGGCAGCGCTCGTTCAAGGCCGCAGTCGCGTCGGTCGCCGACGCGCTCACCGCGCATGGCTTCGCCGCCCACAGCGAGGCCCGCGGCGGCGGCAAGCTCCAACTCGTCCACGAACACTGCCCGTTCGGCGAGGCGGCGCAGCGGTATCCGCACGTGCTCTGCGCGGTCGACACCGGGATGATCCGAGGCATGCTCGAGGGTCTCTACGGCGAGACGTCGCCGATGATCACCGAGAGTCGCCCCGACGGCGACGAGCACTGCGTCACCCGGGTCTGAGACGTGTTCGACACCTCGGCTCGCACCCGCGCGGTGGTCGGCCGTTGACCCGCGCCTACCTCGACCACGCGTCGACATCGCCGCTGCGACCGCACGTCCTCGAGGCGATGCTGCCCTACTTCGCCGACCAGTTCGCCGATCCGGGTCGCATGCACACCGAAGCGCGCATGACGCGGGCAGCGGTCGAACACGCGCGTGAGCAGGTCGCGGCGTTCGTCGGCGCGCGCCCGCGCGAGGTCGTGTTCACGAGCGGGGGCACCGAGGCCCGCAACGCCGCGCACCACTGGGTTCGCGGGCACGTCGTGACGACCGCGGTCGAACACTCCTCGGTCCGCGAGGCGATCGCTCGCGCGACCGACGACGTCACCGTCGTCGGCGTCGATCGCGAGGGCCGCGTCGATCCCGCGGCGATCGCTGCCGCGATTCGCGCCGAAACCGTCCTCGTGTCGGTGCAGTTGGCGAACCACGAGGTCGGCACCGTCCAGCATCTCGACTTCGATCGCCCGCCCGGCTGCCTGCTCCATGTCGACGCGTGCGCGGCGATCGGTCACCTCGACTTCGCGTTCCGCGATCTCGGCGCCGACCTCTGCTCCATCACCGCCCATCCGTTCGGCGGGCCGAAGGGTGTCGGTGCGCTCATCGTTCGTCGGGGCGTACGAGTGCCCCCATTCGTGCTCGGCGGAGCGCAGGAACGCGCGCGACGCGCCGGGCTCGAGAACGTTCCGGCGATCGTCGGCTTCGGCGCGACCGTTGCCGAACTCGACGTGTCGGCCGAGGCGGCACGGTCGCGAGCGTTGACCGCCCGCGCCGCGCGGGTACTGCACGTCGACGGGGTCGAGCGTTTCGGTGCGGGCGACCTCCCGAACCTGCTCTGCATCGGCGTCGCCGGCATCGAGGCCGAACCGATCCTGCTGGCGCTCGATCAACGCGGCGTGGCCGTGCATTCGGGGTCGGCGTGCTCCTCGGAGTCGTTCGAGCCGTCACCGGTGCTCGAAGCGATGGGGGTCGACGCGCTGCATTCGCTCCGGGTGAGCGTCGGCTGGAACACGAGCGACGCCGATGTCGACCGGTTCGCCATCGCGCTCCCCGAAGTGATCACCCACTTCCGCCGCGGCGCTCACCAGTAGTGCTGCATGAGTTCGCGGGCCCAGGCGGGCTCGCGCACTTCGCTGCGGGGCGCGAACTCCTCCATGAACGGTTTGAGGTCGAGCACCGGCGTGCCGTCGATCGCGTCGAGCCCGCGGACGCGCACCTCACGCCCGTCGACCGCAACGATCTCGCACGTGGTGAGCCCGATCCGGTTCGGCCGCGCCTTGGCCCGCTGGGCGAAGATCCCGACCTCGGGCCAATCCGGATTGCCACGCGGCCGACGCGCGCTCACGTGCACGGTCGCGGGGTCGACGCGATCGAACACGAACACGACCTCGACGTGGGAGAACCCGTCGAGGCCGGCGAGCGCGTCCGCGGGGAAGCGTCGATCGAGCACGATGGTCGACTCGACCCCACCCCACTCGTCGTCGTCGGCCTCGAGCCGACCGCCTCGCACGACGGCGATCGGGCGGAGCCGGACCTCCTCGGACACCTCCGCTACGACTGCCGCGCGGCGAGCAGGTTCAACGCGGAGCCGGCCCGGAACCAGTCGATGTGCTCGTCGCTCATCGTGTGGTTGCACAGGATCGCGTCGGATGTACCGTCGGCGTGGTGCAGCGTGACGGCGACCTGCGACCCGGGCGCGAGCTCGGCGAGCCCGGTGATGTCGACCGTGTCGTCGAAGCGAACCTTGTCGTAGTCGGCCGGGTCGGCGAACGTGAGTGGCAGCACACCCTGCTTCTTCAGGTTCGCCTCGTGGATCCGGGCGAAACTCCGCACGATGATCGCCTTGCCGCCCATGTAGCGCGGCTCCATCGCCGCGTGCTCGCGCGACGAACCTTCGCCCCAGTTCTCGTCGCCGACGGCGACCCAATCGATCCCCGCGGCCTTGTACTCCTTGGCGAGATCGGGAATCGGCTTCACCGAACCGTCGCGTGCATCCTTGCCGAGGCCCGGCGCGGCGTCGCCGCCGACCTGGGTGAACGAGTTGTTCGCGCCGAGGAACATGTTCCCCGAGATGTTCGTGAGGTGACCGCGGTAGGTGAGCCACGGGCCTGCGGGTGAGATGTGATCGGTGGTGCACTTGCCCTTGGCCTTGAGCAAGACCCGCAGCCCCGCGTAGTCGTTGCCGCCCCACGGCGCGAAGGGCGTGAGGAGCTCCAAGCGGTCGCTCGTCGGACTCACGGCCACCGCGATGCTCGTCGGGTCGGCGGCGGGCGCCTGATATCCCGACGTGCCGGGGTCGAACCCGCGCGCCGGGAGGTCGTCGGCGGTCGGAGCCTGGAGCATCACCTCGCTGCCGTCGGCAGCGACGAGCGGCTGCGTCGTGAAGTCGAAGTCGAGTCGGCCGCCGAGCGCCAGGGCGACGACCGTGTCGGGCGAACCGATGAAGCTGAGCGTCTCCTGGTTGCCGTCGTTGCGGGCCGGGAAGTTGCGGTTGAACGACGACACGATCGTGTTCTTGGTGCCCTTGGCGATGTCGTCGCGCTGCCACTGGCCGATGCACGGACCGCACGCGTTGGCGAGCACCGTCGCGCCGATCGCCTCGAGGTCGGCGAGGAGCCCGTCGCGCTCGATCGTCGCGCGCACCTGCTCGGAGCCCGGGGTGATGAGCAACGGCGACTTCACGCGCAGTCCGTGGGCAGCGGCCTGCCGAGCGATGTTCGCGGCACGACCGATGTCTTCGTACGACGAGTTCGTGCACGACCCGACGAGCGCTGAGCTGATCTCGATCGGATAACCCTCGGCCTTCGCCGCGGCGCCGACCGCCTCGATCGGTCGCGTGAGGTCGGGGGTGTGGGGCCCGACGAGGCGCGGGCCGAGCGTCGAGAGGTCGACTCGGATCACCTCGTCGTAGAACGCGCCGGGGTCGGCGTCGACCTCAGGGTCGTTGCGCAGGTGCGCCGCGTACTCGTCGGCGAGGTCGGCGTGCGCCGAACGCCCGGTCGCGCGCAGGTAGCGCGCCGTGTGCGCGTCGTACGCGAACAGCGAGCAGGTGGCGCCGATCTCGGCGCCCATGTTGCAGACCGTGGCCTTGCCGGTCGCGCTGATCGACTCCGCGCCCGGACCGAAGTACTCGACGATCGCGCCCGTCCCGCCCTTGACCGTGAGGATCCCGGCCACCTCGAGAATGATGTCTTTCGGCGACGCCCAACCCGACAACTCGCCGGTGAGTTCGACGCCGATGTGCTTGGGGATCCGCGTGTTGTACGGCCAGCCCGCCATCACGTCGACCGCGTCGGCGCCGCCGACGCCGATCGCGACCATGCCGAGACCGCCGGCGTTGGGCGTGTGGCTGTCGGTGCCGATCATCATGCCGCCGGGGAACGCGTAGTTCTCGAGGACGACCTGGTGAATGATCCCCGATCCGGGCTTCCAGAAGCCGATCCCGTACTTCGCGCTGACGCTGCTGAGGAAGTCGTAGACCTCGCGGTTCACGTCGAGCGCGACCGCCATGTCGGCCGCGGCGCCGACGCGCGCCTGGATGAGGTGGTCGCAATGCACCGTGCTCGGCACCGCGACCTCGGGGAGACCAGCCAGCATGAACTGCAGCAGAGCCATCTGCGCGGTCGCGTCCTGCATCGCGACGCGGTCGGGGCGGTAGTCGCCATAATCCTTGCCGCGGCCGAGTCCGATCGCGCCGACGTCGTCGGCGTGCGCGAACAACACCTTCTCGCCGAACGTCAGCGCGCGGCCGAGGCGCTCCCGCGCGATCGCGAGGCGCTCGGGGTAGCGCTCGTACAGCGCCTGCACGAGCGAAACCGGAGTCGTGGCTTCAACCTTGGGCATGAGAAGTCCGTTCTGTTCGATGGGCAGCCCGGCCGGCTGCAGGCCGGCCGGGCTGCTCGAAGGCTAGCGATGCCAGTTCGATCTCGACCGACGTGCGCGCCGCCGGATACCGGTGCAACGAGAACAACACCGGGTCGTGCGCGAGGTCGGAGGTGACGCGCCGCGCGGTGAGGACCGCGTCGCCCTTCGCGAGGTCGAGGTGGCGCGCGTCGTCGGCGGTCGCGAGGTCGGCCCCGATCTGTTGGACGGCCCGGCCGAGTTGGACACCGCGCAGCGGCAACAGGTCGTAGAACGTCGCGACCTCGACCTCCGCGCGACTGATCTCCGCGCCGAGGGCGGCGGGCAGCCAGACCGTGACGAGCGCGAACGGCGTGTCGTCGGCGAGGTTGAGGCGCTTGACGCGCAGCACCTCGGCATCCGCGTCGAGCGCGAGCGCGCGGACGACCTCGGGCGGGCCCGGTTCGAAGCCGAACTCGAGCACACGGCGCGCCGGCCGGGCGCCGGCGGCCTCGAGCGCGGCCTCCACGGTCGTGACGCGACCGAGTGCCTGGCGGACGGGGTCGGCGGCGGCGTACCAGCCGCTCCCCCGGCGGCTCGTGACAAGCCCGTCGCGCCGCAGCACCTCGAGCGCGCGCCGCACGGTGACCCGGCTGACGCCGAAGTCCTCGCCGAGTTCGGCCTCCGACGGCAGCGCCCCGCCGGCACCGACATCGCCGCCGGCGAGGCGGGTCCGGAGCTGGTCGGCGACGTCGAGGTAGCGCATCGACTTGTATGATACTTGTATCGCCTCGCTAATGCAAGTGCGATTCAGGTCGAGGACGCGACGCTCGGCGGCGGCCCGGAGCGCAGGACGGGATCCACCTCGAAGAACCGCGCGGCGACGAACCGGCCACCGCTCGCGAACAGGGCGCCGGGGAACTGCTGGATCGCGTCGTTGTACGCACGGACGTTCGCGTTGTAGATGCGGCGGGCCACCGCGATGCGATCCTCGACGTCGCTCAGCTCCCGCTGGAGCGCGAGGAACTGTGCGCCCGCCTGGAGATCGGGATACGCCTCGGCGAGCGCGAAGAGTTCGCGCAGGCCGCCGACGAGCGCGCGTTCCGCGGGTTCGCGCGCCGCCGCATCGTCAGTCGCGGCGAGGGCCGCAGCGCGGGCCGCGGTGACCCGCTCGAACGTCGCCTGCTCGTGCGTCGCGTACCCCTGCACGACGGAGACGAGGTTCGGG
>SXJQ01000058.1 GCA_005779345.1 Actinomycetota bacterium | reverse complement strand
TCGAGCCGATCGATCGGGAACACGACATCGAGATCCGCGGCGAAGCCCGTGCGATCGAAGTTCGGGCTCCAATGGCCGAGCACGAGGTCGCGAGCCTCGCGCGGGATCTCGCGCGCGCCGACGTCGGCAGCGCCGAATCCCGCATCGTGCTCACGGTGGATCGCCGCGGTCGTCACGATCGCGACCGTCGCCGACGACAGCGCGGGCGGGGTCACGAAGGCGGGTTCACCGAGATCGGGGACGGCCAGCCCGTCGACGTACGCGCGCAGTGCCTCGTCGCCCATGCGGTGCCTCCCGATGTCTCCGCGGCGCGACCGCTTCGTCGCCGACCCCGGCATCGAAGCATTCGGTCAGTCCCGCTGTCAAGAACTCTTGACAGTCGGTCTGCCATTTCTTAGGCTTCCGGCATGGCCGCGGCATCCGCCCCGAACCCCGAGGCACTCGACGGACGCCGGCTCCGCAGTGAACGCAGCCGCACCGCCGTCGTCGACGCCCTGCTCGAGTTGCACCGCGAGGGGCAGTTGCGCCCCGGCGCTTCACAGATCGCGTCGCGGGCCGGCGTCTCGGAGCGCTCGGTGTTCCGCCACTTCGAGGACCTCGACACGCTCGTCGAGGAGGCAATCGTCCGCCAGTGGGCCCGCGTCGGCCCCGCGTTCGCGCCGCCCGACCCCACCGGGACGACCGATCAGCGCATCGCCGCGCTCGCCGATCAGCGCCTCGCGATCCACGACGCCGTCGCTCCGACTGCGCGCGCGGCCATGCTGCTCGCACCCGATTCGTACCGGTTGACCGAGACGCTCGCCCGCCGACGACAACTCCTCGACGACCAGGTCGCCGTGCACTTCGCCACCGACCTCGCGACGCGCGGCCCGCGCGACCGCGCCGAACTCACACGGGCACTCGCGGCCGTCGCGAGCTTCGAGCACGTCGAGCACCTCCGGGCAGGCGCGGGTCTCGACGCGGCCGCGACCCGCCGCATCGTCGTCCGTACCCTCACCGCGCTCCTCGCGTCCTGACGCCACGAGAAGGTCCATGCCTCCCGAATCCGCACCCGTCATCGAACACGTCTCGCCCGATCCCCGACGCATCCTCGACGCCTTCGTCGACGCGCCGACCGGGCCCGTCGTGATGCTCAACCTCAATCGCTACCACGCGACGGCGCGCTATCCCGACGGGCACCCCGACGCGGCGCTCGAGCTCACCGGCCGGGTCGCCTACCTCCAGTACGGGATCGTCGCGCAGGCCGCGATCCACCATGTCGGCGGGAGGATCCTGTGGGCCGCCGACGCTCGCGAGGTCGTCATCGGCTGCGACCACGATCGCTACGACGAGGTCGTCGCGGTCTGGTACCCGAGCCGTGACGCGTTCTTGTCGCTCCCCACCTACCCGGGGTACGACGACGCGCACGTGCACCGCGAAGCGGCCGTGGAACAGGCGTGCATCCTCGCAGTCGCCGGCGATGCCGAACCGGGGCTGCGCAACCCCTTCGATCCCGGAGGAGCGGCATGAAGCTCACCTTGCTCGGAACGGGTTCGCCGATCCCGTCGCCCGACCGGGCCGGCTCGGCGAACCTCGTCCAGGTCGCCGGCCAGCACTTGTTGTTCGACTGCGGACGGGGCGTCGTGATGCGCATGGCCGCCGCCGGCGTGCTGCCGGGGTTCGTGCACCGACTCTTCCTCACGCACCTGCACAGCGACCACATCACCGACTTCAACGACCTCGTCACGACGCGCTGGGCGATGTCGCCGATCGAGAACCCGTTGCCGGTCACCGGGCCGGTGGGGACCCGACGGTTCGCCGACACCACGCTGGCGATGCTCGAATTCGACATCGAGTACCGCATCGCGCACCACGACGACCTCGAGTGGCAGCCCGGCATCGAGGTCGCCGAGGTGACCGACGGCGTCGTCTGGGACCACGACGGCGTACGCGTGATCGCCGCGCCGACCGACCATCGACCCGTCACGCCGACCGTCGGATACCGGATCGAACACGATGGCAAGGCGATCGTGCTCGCGGGCGACACGGTGCCGTGCGCTGGGCTCGACGCGTTGGTGGCCGGTGCCGACGCCTACGTGCAGACGGTCGTCCGGCCCGACCTCGTACAGATGATCCCGTCGCCGCGCTTTCACGACGTGTGCGATTACCACTCGTCGTGCGAACAAGCCGGCGCGACCGCGGCGCGCGCCGGCGTCGGCACGCTCGTGCTCACCCATCAGGTACCGCCGCCGGCACCCGGCACCGATCACGAATGGATCGACCGGGCGCGCGCCGGAGGCTTCACGGGCAACATCGTCTTCGCCGAGGACCTCACCGTCGTCGAGGTCTGACCCGCACGCGGGCACCGGTAACCTCGCCCGCCATGGTCTCGGAGATCTTCGACGTCGGAGCGTGGGTACCCGTCCCCGGGTTCGAGGCACTCACCGACATCACCTACCACCGAGCGGTCGACACGGGCGCGGTGCGCGTCGCGTTCGATCGGCCCGAGATCCGCAACGCGTTCCGGCCGCACACGGTCGACGAGCTCTCCCGTTGCCTCGACCACGCACGCCAGACCTCCGACGTCGGGTGTGTGATCCTCACCGGCAACGGTCCTTCGCCGCGCGACGGTGGTTGGGCGTTCTGTTCGGGCGGCGACCAGCGCATCCGTGGCACGAGCGGCTACCGCTACGCCGAGGGCGAGACGGCGGCGAGCGTCGATCCCGGCCGGACCGGGCGGCTGCACATCCTCGAGGTCCAGCGCCTGATCAGGTTCATGCCCAAGGTCGTGATCTGCGCGGTCCCCGGATGGGCTGCCGGCGGCGGACACAGCCTGCACGTCGTCTGCGACCTCACGATCGCGTCGCGTGAGCACGCTCGGTTCAAGCAGACCGATGCCGATGTCGCCAGCTTCGACGGTGGGTTCGGGAGCGCGTACCTGGCCCGTCAGGTCGGCCAGAAGTTCGCGCGGGAGATCTTCTTCCTCGGCGACGAGTACTCGGCCGACGACGCACACCGGATGGGCATGGTCAACGCCGTCGTTGCCCATGCCGAGTTGGAGCACGTGGCGCTCGACTGGGCGCGCCGGATCAACGCGAAGAGCCCGACTGCGCAACGGATGCTCAAGTTCGCGTTCAACCTCATCGACGACGGTCTCATCGGCCAGCAGGTGTTCGCGGGCGAGGCGACACGACTCGCGTACATGACCGACGAAGCGGCCGAGGGTCGCGACTCGTTCCTCGAAAAGCGCGACCCCGACTGGTCGGCGTTTCCCTGGCACTACTGATCGCGGTCGGGTCCGAGCACACGATGTCCACCGTGCCCGAGGTTCGCACCGATCGGCTGCTGTTGCGTGGTTGGCGCGACGAGGATCGCGAGCCGTTCGCCGCGCTGAACGCGGATCCCGTCGTGATGGAGCACTTCCCGGCGCCCTTGGCACGCGGGGAGTCCGACGCGTTCGTCGACCACATGATCGCGTCGTGGCACGAGCGCGGTTCCGGATTGTGGGCGGTGGAGGTCGTCGAGGATCCGGGGTGCATCGGTTTCGTCGGGCTGAATCATCCCGGGTTCGTGGCCGATTTCACGCCGTGCATCGAGATCGGCTGGCGGTTGCGCCGCGCCGCGTGGGGCCGCGGCTATGCGCCGGAGGCGGCCCGCGCCGCGTTGCAGTTCGGCTGGGACGTCGTCGGCCTCGCCGAGATCCAGTCGTGGACGACGACGGCCAACGTCAACTCACGCAGGGTGATGGAGAAGATCGGCATGACGCGCGATCCCGCCGACGACTTCGACCACCCGGCGCTCGCCGAGGGCCACCCGCAGCGCCGCCACGTCCGCTACCGCATCACCCGCCCGCCGGTCGAGGTGGTCGGGAGTCAGTCCGCGAGGTAGTAGTCCATCCCGAGGTGGGTGATCTGCTCCTCGCCGACCATCCAACGCAGCGTGTTCTTGAGCTTCGTCAACTGGATGAACAAGTCGTGCTCGGGATACAGACCGGGCATCACCTGCGGCGACTTGTAGTAGAAGCTCAGCCACTCCTGGATCCCACCGAGTCCGGCGCGCTTGGCGAGGTCGCTGAACAGCACGAGGTCGAGTGCCAGCGGCGCGGCGAGGATGGAGTCGCGACAGAGGAAGTCGACCTTCATCTGCATCGGATAGCCGAGCCAACCGACGATGTCGATGTTGTCCCAGCCCTCCTTGTTGTCGCCGCGCGGCGGGTAGTAGTTGATCGTGACCTTGTGGTACATGTCGCCGTACAACTGCGGGTACAGCTCAGGTTGGAGGATGTGCTCGAGCACCCCGAGCTTGCTCTCCTCCTTGGTCTTGAAGCTCTCCGGGTCGTCGAGCACCTCACCGTCGCGGTTGCCGAGGATGTTCGTGCTGTACCACCCCGCGACACCGAGCATTCGAGCCTTGAACATCGGTGCGAGCACGGTCTTCAGCAGCGTCTGGCCGGTCGTGAAGTCCTTTCCCGAGATCGGCACCTTGTGCTCGCGCGCGTACTCGCGCAGCGCGGGCACGTCGACGGTGAGGTTCGGCGCGCCGTTGGCGAAGGGGATGCCTTCCTGCAGTGCGGCGTATGCGTACAACATCGACGGCGCGATCGTCGGGTCGTTCGCGTCGATCGCGCGCTCGAAGCTGTCGAGGTCGGTGTGCGCGGCACCGGGCTCCAAGAAGATCTCGGTGCTCGCACACCAGATCATCACGATGCGGTCGCACTGGTGTTCGTCGCGGAAACGTCCGATGTCTTCACGGATGCCGTCGAGCATGAGCCGCTTGCTCGACTTGTCCTTCACGTTGGGGCCGTCGAGCCGCTTGACGTACGCAGCGTCGAAGGCGGCCGCCATCGGGCGCACCGAGCGCAACGCCTCCGCGACCGGCTCCAGGTGCCGGCCGGGCTCGAGCACCCCGGCGCGCGACGCGGCCGTATAGGCGTCGTCGGGGAACGGGTCCCAGGCGCCGAACACGATGTCGTCGAGGCCGGCGAGCGGCACGACGTCGCGGATCAGCGGCGAGCGGCCATCGGTGCGCTTGCCCATCCGCATCGTGCCGAGCTGCGAGAGCGAGCCGATCGGCTCCCCCATGCCCTTGCGGGCGAGCTCGACGCCGGCCATGAGCGTGCTGCTGACGGCGCCGAGGCCGACGGTCAGCACGCCGAGTTTGCCGGTCGCGGGTGCGATGGTGGGTTGTTCGGGAACGGCCACGGGATCCTCCCCGGATTGGGCCGGAAACGTCGGGCTGCATCGTACGGGGTCGACGCAGCGACCACGATCTCTCCGCCGACGGCTCACTGCTCCGACATGATCGCCCCGAACTCTGCCGCGACGTCGCGACCCGCGGCCCTGCCACCCGCGGCCGCGGCAACGTCGACCGTGACCCTGCGCAGCGCGGCGGTGCAGGTGAACGGAGCCGCGTAGCCGGGACCGACCGCAGGGCCTTGCTCCCAGCCACAGGTGAGTCCCGAGCCGATGATGGAGTGACGCGCCGGAGTCGTCGAGGTGATCGCGCCCGCGCCGACCTCGACGTCGTCGATGAACAACCGAACCGACCCCGAGTAGTCGCCGTTGCTCGTGAACTCGCACACCAGCCGGTGCGCACCGGGGCCGACCGCCGCCGCGGAGTCGATGGTCGTGATCTCCTTGCCGTAGCGGTTGTACACATAGCGTGGATGCCCGTCGAGCAAGTGGAACGACCACCCGCCGAGCACCGTGCCCATCGCGAGCAACACGCCTTCGGTGACGACCCCGTTCGCCACGTCGACCTCGGCGACGATCCGGTGGGTTCGATTGCGCGTGTTGACCGTGACGTTCTCGGCGATGATCGCGCCGCCCGGCCAGAAGACGTACCGATCCCGCTCGGGGAACGAGTGACGTGGCGCGACCAACGCGGCCAGCGGGCGGTTGTCGAGGGGCAAGACCTGGTGGCGTCGAGCCTCCGCCCACCACAGCTCGATCATCGCGGCGAGCCGCTCGGGCTCCGCTGCGGCGAGGTCGCGACACTCCGAGAAGTCGTCCGCGACGTGATACAGCTCCCACACGTCGTCGTCGAACGGCGCGTCGGGATCGAGACCGTCGTCGTACATCATGGCGAGCGGCTTGAACGTCACGGCCTTCCAGCCGTCGTGGTGAATCGCTCGACTTCCGAGCATCTCGAAGTACTGCGTCACGCGATGGGGCGGCGCTGCGGGATCGCGCAATGCTCCCGCGAAGCTCGCGCCGTCGAACGGTCGCTGCTCGATCTCGGCGAGCTCGGTCGGTGGTGCGATCCCGATGAGGTCGAGCAACGTCGGGACGATGTCGATCACATGCGTGAAGTCGCGTCGGATCTCACCCCCGCCGGCGAGTCCGTTCGGCCAATGGACGATACACGGATCGGCGACACCGCCTTCGTGGACTTCGCGCTTCCATCGCTTGAACGGGGTGTTCCCGGCCATCGTCCAGCCCCACGGATAGTTGTTGTGGGCGCGTTCGGTGCCGAGTTCGTCGATCCGCGCGCGCAGTTCGCGGCGGCCGGCCGGATCGCCGTTCCAGATGCGCGCGTCGTTGATACTCCCCCTTGCTCCGCCCTCGGCGCTGGCACCGTTGTCGGAGAGGAGTACGACGATCGTGTCGTCGAGTTCGCCGAGGTCGTGCTCGACGAAGTCGAGGACGCGACCGATCTGCGCGTCGGCATGGGAGAGAAAGCCCGCGAAGCACTCCATGAACCGCGCCGCGACACGTCGATCGTCGGGGTGCAGGGAATCCCACGCAGGAACCCAGTCGGGGCGCGGCGCGAGCTCGGTGCCCTCCGGGAGGATGCCCGACGCCAGTTGGCGACGATGGGTCGCGTCGCGCCAGGCGTCCCATCCCGCGTCGAAGCGCCCCGCGTACCGGTCGATCCACGCGGGCGGCGCCTGGTGCGGTGAGTGGCACGCTCCGGTCGCGAAGTAGCCGAAGAACGGCTGTTCGGGCCGCACGCTGCGCTGCTCGGCGAGGTAGCGGATCATGCGGTCGGCGAGATCCTCGCTCAGGTGGTAGCCGTCGCGGGTGGGCGGGTCGACGGCGTGGTTGTCCTGGAACAGCGCGGGCACGAACTGATGCGCCTCGCCACCGTGGAAGCCGTACCAGCGTTGGAACCCGCGCGCGCAGGGCCACGTACTGCGCGACGCCGCCATGTGGGTCTCGTCGTCGGGCGTCAGGTGCCACTTCCCCACCGCGAACGTCGCGTAGCCCGTGTCCTGCAGGACCTCGGCGAGCATCCCGTTACGCCGGGGGATCCGCCCCCAGTAGCCGGGATACCCGACGGCGAGATCGGCGATGCGACCCATCCCGTTGGTGTGATGATTCCGCCCGGTGAGGAGACACGCGCGCGTCGGGCTGCACAGCGCCGTCGTATGGAAGTTCGCGAGCCGCAGGCCTCCCGCTGCCAGGCGGTCGATGTTCGGCGTGTCGAGATCGGAGCCGTAGCACCCCAGCTGTGCGTACCCGACGTCGTCGAGCACGATCACCAACACGTTCGGCGCGCCCGGTGGCGGCGTGCGCTCGGGCGGCCACCACGGCGTCGACTCCCGCCAGGTCGGTCCGATCGTGCCGAGGAAGTCGGTGCTCATGGCGTATCCCGTCAGCGGATGCGAGGCTCGATCCGCTCGCCGCTCGAGAACGCCTGCTGGCCTTCGAGCAGCGCGGCGGGATCGCTCCCCGTGCGGATGAGGATCTTGCCCATGTCGAGGGCCTGCGTGCGCGACAGTTCGAGCGCGGCCCAGAGCGATCGCACGGTGCCTTGGACCGCGGTTGCCGGACTCGCGGCGATGGCGCTCGCCGCCCATGCCGCCGCGTCGGCGAGCCCCGCGGCCGGAACGATCTCCGAGACGAGCCCGACCTCGTGCGCGCGGCGGGCCGACATGCGCTCGCGCGATCCGAGCAGCGCGAGGCGCATGATCTCGTGGAACGGCATCTTCTGGAGCATGTGCATCGACTCGAAGCACGCGGTCATGCCGAAGGTCACGTGTGGATCGAAGAAGGTCGCGTGCTCGGCTGCGATGATGAACTCGACCTCACCGAGGATGTAGAACGCGCCGCCGCACGCCATCCCGTTGACCGCAGCGATCACGGGCTTCCAGAGGTCGTTCGACTTCGGTCCGATGTTCTCGCCGGGATCGTCGAAGTGCCAGGGGGTCGCATCGCCGCCACCACCGATCGGGACGCCGGCCTTGCCGGCCTGGTCGGGGTCCTCGGTCCAGTGCCCCATCGTCTCGGTGCGGTCGATGCCGGTGCAGAAGGCACGCTCGCCGGCTCCGGTGAGCACCGCGCAGCGGACGTCGTCGTTGTGTCGCATCGAGCGCCAGACCGACTTGAGTTCGAGCTGCATCCGGTAGTTGAACGCGTTGTGGACCTCGGGACGGTTCATCGTGACGTAGGCGACGCCATCGCGCTCGTCGTAGAGCAGGGTCTCGAAGCGGTCGGGGGCAATCAGCTGATCCATGGAGGCGGACGGTACTCCGACGGGAACCGGGCGCGCCTCGTCGCACCCTCAGGGCGTGAGCAAGACCTTGCAGTCGGTCGTCGGGTGCGAGAGCGACGCGAATCGGTCGGCCAACGCATCGAAACCGACCTGGCCCGTGACCATCGGGCTCGGGTCGAGCGCGCCGGTGTCGAGTGCGGCGATCGTCGCCGCGAAGTCGGCCATCCGGTAGTAGAGGACGAACTGGGTGCTGAGTTCCTTCTGGAGCGCGCCGAGCGGCGCGAGCTGGTCGGGCACCATGCACACACCGACGACCGTGACGTGGCCGTCGATCGCGGCGACGTCGGTGGCGTGCTGGATCATGCCCGGATTGCCGACGCATTCGACGACCACGCCCGGCAAGTGCCCGGTGAGAGCGACGAAGGCACTCGCGACGTCGTCGACCGACGGGTCGATCGTCGCGGTCGCGCCGACCGCCTCGCAGAGTTCGCGCCGGTGCGCGACGGGATCGCTCACCACGACGTGGCGGGCACCCCGGTGCCGCGCCCACAGCGCGGTGGCGGCACCGACCGGACCGCCGCCGATGACGAGCACCGGCTCCTCGGGGGGACGCGGCGTCCGGTCGAGTGCGTGGTGGGCCACCGCGAGCGGTTCGACCATCGCACCGAGTTGGTCGTCGAGGTGATCGCCGATCCGGAACGCGCCCGCCGCGGCGAGCGCGGTGTACTCGGCGAACCCGCCGGGCCGTTGCAGCCCGAGTTGCGCAGCCGACGCGCATTTCGACACCGATCCGGATCGGCAGTAGGCGCAGTCGCCGCAACCGACCAACGGGTACCCGGCGATGCGATCACCTTCGCGCCACGCCGGGTCGCAGTCAGCGCCGATCGCGACGACGGTGCCGCAGAACTCGTGGCCGAGCACGATCCCGGGCAGGTCGACGTGTTGGGCGAGGTGCAGGTCGGAGCCGCAGATGCCACACGAGTCGACGTGGACGACCAGTTCGCCGGGAGCGGGCGTCGGGTCGGGGAAATCGACGACGGCGAGTGGCCGACCGGCGCCCTGGGTGATCGCTGCCTTCATGCCGCGGAACGTAGTCGCCCGTGCCCACGGGGTCGGGCGAGCGCACCGGCGGGACGCGCTGGGGCACAATCCGGGGATGAAGAACGTCCTCGGTGGAGATCTGCAGCCCTGTTCCTTCGATCCGGTCACCGGCTTCTACCGCGACGGATGCTGCAACACCGGCGCCGAAGACGTCGGCGTGCACACGGTCTGCGTGGTGCTCACCGACGAGTTCCTGGCGTTCTCCAAGTCGGTGGGTAACGACCTCAGCACGCCGCGACCCGAGTTCGGGTTCGCGGGACTGCGCGCCGGCGATCAGTGGTGTCTGTGTGCGGGCCGTTGGCAGGAGGCCTTCGAGGCTGGCGCGGCGCCGCGGGTAGTGCTCGCCGCGACGCATCTCCAGACGTTGGAGTGGGCCGGGTTGGCCGACCTGCGCGCCCACGCGGTCGACGGCTGACAACCGCCCGGCGGCTCGATCGAGGAACCCGGGCCGATCAATCGAGGAAGTCCGGCGCGCGCTGTTCCTTGCGCGCGCGGATGGCTTCTTCGAAGTTCTGCGTCGTGAGCCGCACGTAGAGCTGGCTCGTCCCCTCGTGGTCCATGTGGGCGGCGAGGCTGCCGGCCTCGAGCCCCGACCAGAGCAGCCGCTTGCTGAGCTCGATGCCGACCCGGCTCCATCCGATGATCTGCTCGGCGATGGCGAAGCACTCGTCGAGGAGTGCGTCGGCGGGCACCGTGCGGCTCACGATGCCGAGTGCAGCTGCCTCGGCAGCGGCGACGTCGCGGCCGGTCAGCATGATGTCGAACGCACGCGACGTCCCGATCGCTCGCGGCAGCAGGTAGCTCAGACCGAGTTCGGCCGACGTCAGCCCGTTGTTGATCCCCGCCGCCCGGAAGTACGCGGGCTCGGCCGCGACCCGGATGTCGGCAGCCATCGCGAGGCAGAACCCCCCGCCGATCGCAGCGCCGTTGATCGCGGCGACGACGGGCTGGTGCAGATGCCGCACCGCCCGGATCACGTCGTCGAGGAGTCGCATCGCGCGCTGCGCGATCGTGGTGAGGGTGAGTCCGTCGATGTGCGGCATCATCCCGGGGTCCTCGAGGTCGGCACCGGAGCAGAACCCGTGCCCCGCACCCGTGATGATCACGACCCGAACGTCGTTGTCGCGGCCGATCGCTTCGAGTGCCTCGCGGAAGGGGATCATCACATCGAACGCCATCGCGTTCATTCGTTCGGGTCGATTCAGCGTGATGCGTGCGACCCCGGGCCGCGGCCGGTCGGTGAGGACGAAGCTCATGTCGCTCAGCCTCCGATCGCCGTGCGCGGATGTGCGAGGAAGAACTCCCACATCACCTCGTTGGCGACGATCGAGGTCGTGGTGACACCGACGACGTTCGCGATCGTCTGTGAGAACTCGCTGCCCGGCCAGGTGTGGCCGCCACCTTCCACTCGGTACAGCTTCGTCTCTGCGCCCGCGGCGCAGTCGTGCGCGACGATCGTGACGTCGTCGGCGATCGC
>SXJQ01000057.1 GCA_005779345.1 Actinomycetota bacterium | reverse complement strand
GGCGAGTCCTTCGGCGACGCCGACGGCCACGACGGGCGCGCCGAGCACTCCCGTGATGAACGTCGGCAAGAACGGGTAGAGCATCTCCGAGCCGGCGTCCTGGGCGAAGCTCACCGCGCCCAGCACCTTGACGGTGCGCGGCAGCGGTTCGTGCGCTTGGGCGGTGTTCACCGGAGCCGTTCGTTCGTCGATCGCGTCATCGTAGGAACCGCCGTGCCCGACCGGCGCGGTGTCGGCACCGCCGTCGCTAACGTGCGCGGCATGGCTGGATTGACCCCGACCGAATTCGTCGAGCGCTACGGGCGCTACTTCAACGTCGAGCGTGTCGAGGCGATCGCCGGCCTCGGGTTCATGTTCGTGGAAGGCCCCGCCGAGGGCGTTTGGTTCGAGGATTCGGAGGGTCACAAGTTCCTCGACATGTGGTGCATGGGCGGCACGTTCAGCCTCGGGCACCGCAACCCGGTCGTGCTCGCGGCGGCGCAGGACGCGCTCGCGACCGAAGACTTCGGGAGCCTGTTCTTCTTCAGCGAAGACAAGGGACGCCTCGCCGAGAAGCTCGCGCAGTGCACGCCGGGCCGGCTCGAGACGACCCATCCGACCGTCACCGGCGCGGAGGCGATCGACCTGTCGATCAAGCTCGCGCGCGGCTCCACGGGCCGCACCGAGATCCTCTACGCCGATCACTCCTACCACGGGTGCACCGGCTTCGCGCTCTCGATGATGGCGCGCGGTTCGATGCGCGACTACGCGGAGCCGCTCGTCCCCGATTTCACCGAGGTGTGCTTCGGCGACGCCGCGGATCTCGCGTCGAAGATCAGCGAACGCACAGCCGCGGTCGTGCTCGAGGCGGTCCGCACCGATTGCGACGGCGCGATCCCACCCGAGGGTTATCTCACCGAGGTTCGTCGCCTCTGTGACGAGACGGGCGCCAAGCTCATCAGCGACGAGGTCGTGTGCGGCATGGGGCGTCTTGGCACGTTCTGGGGCTGCGACTACTGGGGTGTCGAGCCCGACATGCTCGTCACCGCGAAGGGCTTCAGCGGCGGCATCTATCCGATGTCGGCGGTCGTCACCCGGCCCGAATGTCTCGACTTCTTCGGCGAGTCTCCCTACCGGACGATCTCGTCGTTCGCGTGGTCCAACGTCGGCGCGCGCGTGAGCCTCGCCGCGCTCGAGGAGACCGAACGCCTGCTCCCGCGGCTCGGTCCGTTGGGCGATCGGCTGCATGCAGGAGTCATGTCGATCACCGACCGTTTCCCCGACCTGGTGTTGAGCGTGCGTCGCGCGGGGATGCTGTTCGCGATCGACTTCGCCGACGCGGGCACCGGGCTCGGCTTCCTCGCCGGCATGTTCGCGGCGGGAGTGCTCGTCGTCGCGTCGAGCCAGCGCGGCGACGTGATCAAGCTCTACCCGCCGCTGATCCTCGAAGACGCCGAGGTCGACCTGTTCCTCGACCGCATGGAATCGGTGCTCTCCAAGATGGCGCCGCGCGGCTGATCCGCTCGGCAGGCGCCAGACTGCAGCCATGCGCGCGCTGATCGGAACCGGGCTGGGATTCCTCCTCGCGGTCGTCTGGTTCGACCTGATGTTCGACGTCCAGGCCCGCGGTCACCGCGGACCCGCGTTGCCCGCGGCGGTCCTCGACTCGATCGCCACCTACTACGCGCGGGTCACGACGGCCGCGCGACCGATGAACCGGCTCATCGCGCTCGTCATGTTCTCGACCCTCGCCGCGCACATCGGCGAGTTGGTACGCGACGAGCTGCCAGCGTGGCGGGGCGTGTCGTCGCTCGTGCTGTTGACCGCGGCGGTCGGTCTCGCCGCGCTGCGCACCGTCGGCGACGCGGTCCGCCTCGGGCGCGGGGTCGACGACACGGCGGTGCGGTCGCGCCTCGCGCGTTCGATCCTGCGCGACCACGTCGTGGTGGTGACGCTCCTCGCCGTGGCGTTGGTCGCGCAACTCGCGCCGACATGACGCGAGTTCGGGTGACGCAGCTCAGGCGGGGTCGATCGGTGGCGTGCGGGCGAGGCGCGCGAACACGGTGAGGCGCAGCTCGCGCGTCGCCGTGTCGAGCTCCTCGATCACCTCGTGGAGACGCTCCGCGGTCGGGGCGTCGACCTGGTTGCGGCCGAGCACGCTCGCGAGCGTGAGCCCGGACGCGAAGAGATGGTTGATGACGCGGTCCTGCATCTCGCCGGCGATCCGTTCGTACTCGTCGAGGACGAGCTTGGAGCGTGCTGCGCGCTCGTTCGCGCGCTGATCGGTGACGTCGCGGATCACGACGACGACCGCCGTGCCGCGGTCGGTCGCGACGGGGCTGAGCGCGACCTCGACCGGGAACTCCGAACCGTCGGCCCGGCAGCCCGACAGGTCGAGCCCGGCGCCCATCGATCGCGTCGCGGGCGCCTCGCGGTAGCGGGCGCGCTCGCCGACGTGCGCGTCGCGGAACCGCGCGGGCAAGAGACGTTCGACGAGCGAGCCGGCGAGCTCACCGCGGCCGTAGCCGAACAGTTCCTCGACGCGACGGTTCGCCATCAGGATGAGCCCGTCGTCGTCGGCGACGAGGATGCCGTCGGGGGCGAGTTCCACGATCGCCCAGGCGAACCCGTCGGCCGCGAGCGGCCCGTCGAGCGCGACGGGGGCGGCAGGCACAGTGAGGAGAGGTTCCGGAGAAGGGATTGCGTCGGCCACGGTCTCCGCTTGCTGTTCGACGGCTGGGATACGAGCCTCCCCGACGGAACGCCCGCGGTCAAGCGGCGCAGTCTGGGTCACTCCGATGGTGCGGCCGTAAGCGCCGTCGACGGCGAGCATGCCTTGTCGCCCACCGAGATCGCCCTTGACCGAACTCCGTATGTTCTTGGGAATGTGGGTGGGCGGGGATCTCGAGGCCCCGCGC
>SXJQ01000056.1 GCA_005779345.1 Actinomycetota bacterium | reverse complement strand
GCCGACGAGCCCACGACCGCGCTCGACGTGATGGTGCAGGCGCAGGTCCTCGACCTGTTGCAGGACCTCCGCCGTGAACACGAGCTCTCCATGATGTTCATCACCCACGACCTGTCGCTGCTGACCTACGTGTGCGAACGAATCGCGGTCATGTACGCGGGCCGGATCGTCGAGCAGGGCCCGAGCCGCGAGGTCTTCGCGGCGCCGGTGCACCCCTACACCGCTGCGCTCGCGGCCGCGTTCCCCACCATCGGCGACCATGCGTCGCGGATGGCGCCCACCGGGTTGCCCGGCGACCCTCCCGATCCGACGGAACTCCCCGACGGATGTCCCTTCGCACCCCGCTGCCAGCGCGTCGAGGCGCGCTGTCACGAGCTCGACGTGCGCCTGACTCCGGTCGGTCCCCGCCGTGCCGTCGCGTGCATCCACACCGAGCAGACGATCGGAATCCGGTGAGCGAACCGCTGCTCGAGGTTCGCGACGTGCGGGTGCAGTTCGCGACGCACGGACTCGTGGCGCGAGCCGTCGACGGGGTCGACCTCGCGGTGGCCCGCGGCGAAGTCGTGGCGCTCGTCGGCGACTCGGGCTGCGGCAAGACGACGCTCGCGCGGACGATCATGGGGCTCGAACGCCCTGCCTCGGGGCAGATCCGCTTCGCCGGTGAGCCGGTCACGCGCCGGCGCCTCCGCGAGTACCGACGCAAGGTCCAGATGGTGTTCCAAGACCCGACGGGCGCACTGAACCCGCGACACACGATCTACGAGGTCGTCGCCGAGGGTCTGCGCGTCCACCGGCCGGCAGGCGACGAGGTCGACCAGGTCGCGCGGGCGCTCGCCCGTTGCGGACTCCGTCCTCCCGAACGGTTCTTCACCCGCTTCGCGCACGAGGTGTCGGGTGGCCAGCGCCAGCGCGTGGTCATCGCCGGCGCGATGGTGCTCGAGCCCGAGTTGCTGATCGCCGACGAGCCGGTCGCGTCGCTCGACGCGTCGGTGCGCGGCGAGATCCTGCAATTGCTGCGCGGCCTGGTCGACGACCACGGTCTCGGCCTGCTCGTGATCACGCACGACCTCGGGTTGGCCTGGAACATCGCCGACCGGATCGCCGTGATGTACCTCGGTCGGATCGTCGAACTCGGCTCGTGCGAGGAGATCCTCGAGCATCCGAAGCACCCCTATACGCGCGCGCTGCTGTCGGTCGTCCCCGAGGCGCGACAGCTGGACCAGCAGATCCTCGTCGGCGAGGCCCCCGACCCGAAACAGATCCCCGCAGGGTGCCGGTTCCACCCGCGCTGCCCGGTCGTGCAATCCGGCGAGGCGGAACGGCTCGGAATCATCAGACGCTGCCGAGCCGACGACGTGACGTTGCAGCCGATCGCACCGACGGGCGCGGCCGAGGAACACCTCGTCGCCTGCCACCTCCACTCGTAAACAAGAAGCCCTCGGCGATCGGGGTGGTCACTGGAGGTGGCGAGGGATGCGGCGCTGCCAGGTGCGGTGCACGAACGGCTCACCGTCGAGGGTCGTGTCGAGATCGATCTCGATGTCGTAGTGCGTCGCGCTCGAGGCGAAGCGCAGCCGCGCCCGAGCAGTGACGGCTCCCTCCGGCCACGTGATCGCGATCGTCGTGTCTGCCGTCGCAGTGCCGCCCGCCGGGTCGATCGTCGAGGTCATGACCTCGCCCCGATAGTCGTCGACGTACGTGCCGTCGAAGTCGATCGCGGCGGTCGAGCCATAGCGTGTCTCGGCACGCACCTCCCGGGCCAGCACGTCGTGCACGATTCGCCACTCCGGACTCGGAACCTGCTCTCCGTGGTCGACCTCGCTGGGGCCCGGCGCTGCTTCCGGCGGCCCTGCTTGCGGCGGCCCTGCTTGCGGCGGCTCTGCTTCCGGTGGGTGTGCGAATTCGGGTGGGCCTGCGATCGGGCCCGGTCCGATGAGCACCGGGATCACGAGCCGAGTCGCGTCGAGATCGACCTCGATCGGTGCTGCCGACGGGGCCATCCACGTGTTCGGCCAGTCGCCGCCCGCGAGCGCGAGTCGGATGCGGTGCCCGGGTGCGAACGTCCACGAGCCGACCTCGAGGTCGACCACGATGTCGTGCCACTCCCCCGCGGCGAGCGGGGTGGGATCCGACATCGAAGTCCGGTGCGCGAGGTTGAGCAGCCCGCGGCTCACCAACGCGCTCGTGCCGTCGGGGAACACCGATTCCAGCTTCGCCGAGAGCTGCGCGACCGGCGCGCCGCAACGCACGCGCGTGAAGAGCCGCGGGTACCCGAGCACCTCGATCGCCTCGTCGACCGACCAGTCGAGGCAGCACGAGAACGCGTCGTCGACACGCAGGTCGAGCGGTTGTCCCCACGGCAACGCGCCCGCACACGAGATCCACGCCTGCGCTCCGACACCACCGCGCGGCACGACCGTCGCTGTGCCGTGTTCGCTCGGCCGCAACTCGCGTTCGACGAGCCGGTCGGGGGGCCACGTCGGCTCGTACCGCCACGCGCCGGCCTGCATCGCGAGATCCGGTTCCGGTGGGGTCGGGTGTCGGGCGAACACGCGGATCGGCGGATCGGTGTCGATCCCGTTGCCATCGTCGCGTAGCCATCGGTCCCACCAACGAATCATTTCGGGGACGAGATCGACATGTGGACCCGGCAGCGAGCTCGCCGTCGACATGTGACTCCACGGCCCGAAGAGCAGTGCCTTCGGGCATTGCAGCCGCTCGAACGTGCGGAACGAGTTGTTGCGATACCCGTCCGCCCAGCCCGCGACGATCATCGTCGCGCACTCGATCTGCTCGTACCCGTGATCGCGCCCGGCGCCGCTCGCGCTCTCGCGGAGCGACCCGTTGCGCCAGTACGGCGAGTCGACCTGCTCATCGAGCCAGGTCAGGATCCACGGTTCCGTCCGTTCGATCCGCGTGCGCCACGCCTCGACCCAGCCGTCGCCGTACACCGCCGGAACCGGTGGGAGCGCGTTGAAGGCCGTCATGTAGTGGCAGTAGTCGACGAGATCGATCGCGCGCAGCGCGCCACCCGAGTAGTGAACGTCGTCGGTGAAACGATCGTCAGTCGCGTAGATCGCGCAGACGGCGCGCAACGCGGGGGGCCGTCGCGCCGCGAGCTGGAGCGAATTGAATCCCGAGTAGCTGGTGCCGTACATCCCGACCGCCCCCGTCGACCAGGGTTGGGTCGCGAGCCACGCGATCGCCGTCTCGAGGTCGCGTTGTTCGCGCTCGGTGTACTCGTCGCGCGCGATCCCCTCCGAACTCCCGGTACCCCGAACGTCGATGCGCGCCACGTGGTAGCGACCCTCTACAGCGAGACGCCGATATTCGGAGCGGTACGCGAGGGTGGCGTCGTCCTTGCGGTACGGCAACGCCTCGACGACGACGGGCTGCGGGTCGCGACCTTCGGCATGGTGCAGCGTCACGGCCAGCCGAACGTCGTCGTCCATCGGGATCCACGTCCGGACTTCGTTCACGTACCCGACTCTAGGATCGCGTGTTGCGGTTCACGCCTTGCGGTAGACGCTCACGTGCGTCGCGCTCGCCGAGGTGAACGGCTCGTCGTGCCAACCGCCGCGGCGCGACTCGAGTTCGAGCCCGGCCAACCGGGCCATGAGGTCGAGTTCGCTCGGCCACGCGAAGCGGAGGCTGACCGGCAACATCCGGACGGGTTCTCCGTCTCGGAGCACGAGGTGTTGCCCGTCGACACGCTGCTCCGTGGCGTCGTACATCGTTGCGTCGATGGCGACCTCGTCGACACTCAGGTGCGTCGTACTCGTCCGCTGGCCGCGATCGAAACGACTCAGGTCGGGGACGAATGCCTCGATGAGGAATCGGCCCCCCGGAACCATCGCTCGTGCGACGTTCTCGAAGCATCGCACCTGCTCGCTCTGCGACAGGATCGCGAAGAACGTGTTGAACACGACGAAGACGAGGGAGTACGGGCCGCCCGGCGTCGGGAGGTCGGCCATGTCGCCGATGGCAACGGCAATCGCGTCGCCGCCCGGCTTCGCGTGCATGCGCCGCACCATCGCACGCGAAGCGTCGATCCCGTGCACCTCGAGTCCGCGCGCCGCGAGCGGGAGCGCGACACGGCCGGTACCGACGCCGAGTTCGAGCACGGGGCCGGGGCCGGCGAGCCGGGCCAGCAGATCGACGCCGACCACCTGACGCACCACTTCGGGTCGATCGTCGTACACGGCGGCGATGCGCTCGCCATAGGTCTCGGCTCCGTATCGCTCCATCGGTGCACGATGCCATGCCGCCTCGCGGTACGCCACCTGATAACCGAGCCGCGCCGTGACGGTGCCACGCGATCTAGGGTCGCCGGCCATGAAGGTCGACGGCGGACTCATCGGACACAGCCTCGGTGAGGTACCCGCCGCGGCGCGAGCGCTCGAGGCGCTCGGCTACGACGGCGTGTTCACGTTCGAGGGACCCCACGAACCCTTCTTTCCGCTCCTGCTCGCGGCCGAGCACACCGATCGGGTCGAGTTGACGACCGCGATCGCCATCGCGTTCGCGCGCACGCCGATGACGCTCGCCAATCTCGCGTGGGATCTTCAACAGATGAGCGGCGGCAGGTTCGTGCTGGGGCTGGGCACGCAGATCAGACCCCACATCGAGAAGCGCTTCTCGATGCCCTGGTCTCGTCCGGCTGCCCGGATGCGCGAACTCGTACTCGCCCTGCGCTCGATCTTCGACCGTTGGCAGCACGGTACGCCGCTCGACTTCCGCGGCGAGTTCTACACGCACACGCTGATGACACCCATGTTCGATCCGGGACCGTGCGAGCAAGGTCCGCCGCGCGTCGTGCTCGCCGGCGTCGGACCCGTGATGACCGAGGTCGCGGGCGAGGTCGCCGACGGATTCATGGTGCATCCGTTCACCACCGAACGGTTTCTCCGAGAGACGACCATGCCGGCACTCGAGCGGGGGCTCGCGGCGAGCGACCGGTCACGCGCTGACTTCGAGATCGCGTTCCCGGCCATGGTCGCGATCGGCGACACCGACGAGGATTTGCACCGCGAGCTCGAGGGCTACCGATACCGCATCGCGTTCTACGGATCGACCCCCGCGTACAAGGTGGTGCTCGACGCCCACGGCTGGGGCGACCTCCAGCCGGAGCTCAACCGTCTGACCAAGTCGGGCGACTGGTCGACGATGCAGGAACTCGTCACCGACGACGTCGTCGCCGCATTCGTCACGAGCGGAACGCTGGAGCAGATCCCCCAGCGTCTCGCCGATCGATACGGCACGCTCGTCGACCGCGTTTCGTTCACCGCCCCCGCCGACGCCGACCCCGAACGCGTCCGCTCGACCATCCGCGCGATCCAGACCGCGTCGCACGACAGCGCATCCCCGCACGAACGTTGAGTGGATACCCCGAATAATCGGGGTATCCACTCAACGTTGCGTGGGTGCGGCGAGCTTGGCGTCGAGGAGCTGGGTCAGGAGTTGGGGGTTGCCCTGGCCGGCGAGCGCCTTCATCGCCTCTCCCATCAGGAAGCCGCGCTTCTTCTTCTTCGCCTTGTCGTCGCCGTTGCGGAAATCTGCGACCGCGTCGGCGTTGGCGGCGAGCACCGCGTCGAGCGCGGCCGACAAGGCGTCGGTGTCGCTCACCTGCGCGATCCCGCGCGCCGCGACCATCTCGCGCGGTCGACCACCGTCGCGCAGGATCTCGACCAGCAGTTCCTTGCCCTGGCCGCGCGAGATCGTCCCCGCAGCAACGAGTTCGACGAGCTCGGCGAGCGCGGCTGGTGCGAGGCGCACAGCGTCGATCCCCTCGCCGGTCTCGTTCGTCGACGCGAGGATCTCGCCCGTCACCCAGTTCACGACGTCCTTCGCGGTGCCGCCGACCCCGAGTTCGGCGACGGCCGCCTCGGCGTATTCGGCGAGACCCGGCTGGCCGACCAATACGCGCGCGTCGTGGTCGCTGATCGACCATGCGGCGATCAGTCGCGCGCGTCGCGCCGCCGGGAGCTCGGGCATCGAGTCGCGCACGTGCGCTCGCATCTCCTCGGTCGGCGCGACGGGGACGAGGTCGGGCTCGGGAAAGTACCGGTAGTCGAACGCCTCTTCCTTGGACCGCATGGAGTGCGTGCGGCCATCGTCCTCGTTCCAGTGGCGCGTCTCCTGCACGATGCGTTCGCCGTCGGCGATGAGCGCGATCTGACGCACTGCCTCGTAGTCGACCGCCCGGCGCAACGAGCGGATCGAGCTCATGTTCTTGATCTCACAGCGGTTCCCGAGTTCGGTCGCTCCGAGCCGACGCACCGAGACGTTCGCGTCGACACGCATCGAGCCTTCTTCCATCTTCACGTCGGAGACGCCGATGGCGAGGAGCGTCGCGCGGAGTTCGTCGACGTACCGCGCGGCCTGCTCCGCCGAACGGATCTCGGGTTCACTGACGATCTCGAGCAACGGCACGCCGGCCCGGTTGTAGTCGACGAGGGAGTGATCGGCACCATGAATGCGCCCACTGTCGCCGACATGGGTGGTCTTGCCGGTGTCCTCTTCGAGGTGCGCCCGCGTGATACCGACCCGCACGCCGTCGATCTCGATCCAGCCCTTCGAACAGATCGGCTCGTCGTACTGACTGGTCTGGAAGTTCTTCGGCATGTCGGGAGAGAAGTAGTTCTTGCGGTGGCACACCGACTGCGCCGGCACGTCGAAGTGCAGCGCTTCGCCCACCCGCAGCGCGAACTCGACGGCCCGCTCGTTGAGCACCGGCAGCGAACCGGGGAGCCCGAG
>SXJQ01000055.1 GCA_005779345.1 Actinomycetota bacterium | reverse complement strand
GTCGGAGGGCAACAGATCGGGGGTGAACTGGATCCGGCGCCAGGTGCCGTCGATGGATTGAGCGATCGCCTTGGCGAGCGACGTCTTGCCGACGCCGGGGACGTCTTCGATGAGCAGGTGTCCGTCGGCGAAGAGCGCGACGAGCGCGAGGTGCACGGCGCGCCGCTTGCCGCGCAGCACTTGCTCCACGTTGTCGGCGATCCCCGCGAAGAGCGGCTGGAACCGGGCGCTCACACCTGCGGCATCCGTCGTGTTCCCGCCGGCTGCTGCCTGCGCCATGCGTCCCCCGTTGCCCGTCGTCTCGGGTCGCCCATGATCTCGGGCTGCCGCCAGACGCTACCGTCGACGCCGATGAGCGACGCCGCGCCCGAGTCCGCGCCCGTGCCGCCCGGATTCTGGCGGGCGGCGATCCTCGCGGTCGTGCGCCGGCCGGGATTGTGGACCACGGCACTCGCCGCGGCGTTGCGCGCGAGCCCGCGCGGGTGGTGGCGCCGGCCGCCCTTCGTGCCGCGGCCCGACGCCGCGTTCTTGCGCTTCCGGTTCGAGACGGCCTACGGCCACGATGGGCACCCCTCGGCGGGCGACTTCGTCCACTATCTCGAGTGGTGCCGCGACCGACACTGATCGCGATCCGCGGCGAATCGCCTGCGATCCGGGGGGAATCGCAATTACGCTCTGGCTACGACCGAACCCCGCGACCTCGACCGATGGGAGGGGACGATGACGCGAGCGCTGTTGCTCAACGCGAGCTTCGAGCCGCTCTGTGTCGTGCCGATCCGGCGTGCCGTCGTCTTGGTCATCAAGCGCAAGGCCGAGATCATCGAACGCGCGACGGGGGAGTTCCATTCTGAGCGCCGGACCGTCCCCGTGCCGACGGTGATCCGCCTCACGCAGTTCGTCCGCGTCCCGTTCCGCCATGCGGTGCCCTTGTCGCGTCGGGCGGTGTTCGCCCGCGATCACAGCCGCTGTCAGTACTGCGGGCGCCCGGCCGAGAACCTCGATCACGTCGTGCCGCGCAGCCGCGGTGGCGAGCACAGTTGGGACAACGTCGTCGCGTCGTGCCGTCCGTGCAACGCCCGCAAGGAGGATCACCTCCCGGTGGAATGTTCGATGCACCTTCGGCGCGCCCCGGTCGCGCCCCACGCGTCGTTGTGGGTGGTCGCGACCTCGGGGCACCTCGATCCGGTCTGGGCCCGCTACCTCGGTGCCGAGGCCGAGGCTTGGCTCGCCCGCGAGCCCGTGCCCGTCTGACTCGGGCCAACTGATCGCGCCTGCCTGACTGCGTGCGGTGCGCCCCGGAGCATGTGGGGGTCCGGCGCGCCCGCGGTGGGGAGGGCGTTGGCGCGGCGAGGCAGAAAAGGGAGTGAAGTGGCTTGACATGGAGGAAAGTGGAGGGATATGGTGCCCGAGGTGGTTGAACGGGGTGGTGGAGAGCCTCCCGAGAGTCAGGCGGTCGCGAAGACGTGTTCACCGGCGCGTACGAGCACACGCTGGATTCGAAGGGGCGATTGATCCTCCCGGCGAAGTTCAGGGACCAGCTCCAGGGGGGCGGTTGGTTGACCCAACCGACCAGCAAGTGCCTGGCGTTGTTCCCCCGAGACGTGTATGAGCAGGTGGCGGCGATGCAACGAGAACTCCAGCGTGCGGGGGGTGTCAAAGCCGAGCGGGCACGGGCGTTCTTCGCCCGCAGCTTCGAGGCGGTCCCCGACGCGCAGGGACGCATCGCCGTTCCCCAGATCTTGCGCGACAAGGTGGGCCTGGTGCGCGACGTCACCGTCACCGGCAACAACACGCGCATCGAGATCTGGGATCGCGCCCGGTGGGTCGCCGAGGACGCGAGCCACGACGACGTGCTCGAGGACACCGAGGAGCCCGACGTCAGCTTCTGAAGCCGCACCACCCACGACACGACGACACGACGACACGACGCCAGCACACATCAGCTCTTGACAATCCGATGCACGGACCCGAATCGCTTCGGGCCCTGCTCCAGACTCCCGGCCGGCGCGGTTGCAAGGCCCCTACTCCGCCCGCTTTCAGCCGTTCTCCGCGTCGGGGGAGAAATCCCGAGCGGTTCCAGTCGACCGGGGGTCTGGAGGAGGGCCCGGCAGCGAGGGCCCGGCCGAAAACGGCGGCGAGGGGGCCGGCAGCGTGGGCGAGTTCCAACACCTCCCAGTCATGGGACGGGAGGTCGTGGACCTCCTGCTCCCGACGCCGACCGGACTGCTGGTCGACTGCACTGTCGGAGGCGGAGGCCACGCGGGCCTCTTGCTCGACGCGCGCCCCGACTGGACGTACCTCGCGATCGACCGTGACGCCGACGCACTCGCGGCCGCTCGCTCCCGCCTCGCTCGCTTCGGCGATCGGGTCGAGTTCGTACACACAGAGTTCGGCCGCCTCACCGAGGCGGTCGGCCGGAGGGGGGACATCGTGGGAATGCTGATCGATCTGGGAGTCTCGAGTCCGCAGCTCGATCGGCCCGAACGCGGGTTCTCGTACCGCTTCGACGCTCCGCTCGACATGCGGATGGACGCGCGCCAGGAGCTGACGGCCGCGGTCGTCGTGAACGAGTACGGCGAGGACGAACTCGCAGCGCTGATCGCGACCAACGGCGAGGAGCGCTTCGCCCGGCGAGTGGCGCGCGAGATCGTTCGTAGTCGTCCGCTCGTCACGACCCGCGAGTTGGTCGACGCGATCGCCCGCGCGATTCCCGCACCCGCACGTCGCAAGGGCGGCCACCCTGCCAAGCGCACGTTCCAGGCGATCAGGATGGAAGTGAACCGCGAGTTGCCGAACCTGGCCGAGGCGCTCGACGAGTCCGTGCACCTCGTCGGTCCGGGTGGCCGCATCCTGGTGCTGTCGTACCACTCGCTCGAGGACCGGATCGTGAAGGAACGTTTCGCGAGCTGGGCGGGTGTCGGGCGCGACACGGAGCGAGCACCTGCGAAGCTGCCCGTCGAGCCGACCGCGCCCGAGCCACTCGTACGCCTGCTCACCCGCAAGCCGCTGCGTCCACGCCCCGTCGAGGTCGCCCAGAACCCCCGCGCCGAGAGCGCGCGGCTGCGCGCCGTCGAGCGGGTTCGCGCGGCCGGCTCATGACCGACCTCCGCGCCGAGCGTCGCCCGACGATCGACGGCCGCACTGGCGTTCGCGGCGGTGCGATGACTCGCGGCGCGGCGGCGCTGGCGTTCGCGCCGGCGCCGACCGATCCTGCACAGTCCGCCCCCGCGACGTTTCCGGATCGGCCGGCCCGTCCGCCGCGCCGGCACCTCGACGTCGCACCGAATCCCCACCGCGGTTCGCGCCTGGCCCGCTTCCTCGTCGCGGTCGGTATCGCCGCGACGGTTGTCTGCCTCTTCGTCATCGTCGCGGCGAACGTCGTGATGGCCCAACAGAGTTACGAGCTCGATCGAGTTCGCGCCCAACAGCAGGACGCTCAGCGCAGCAACGCCGAGCTCCGCTCCGAGGTCGCCCGGTTGTCGTCGCCGTCGCGGATCGTGACCGAGGCCGAACGCCTCGGCATGATCCCCGCGACGGACTTCGGCTTCGTACAGTCGACCGGCGCGCACGACGCGCCGGTGAACGGTGACGCCGTCGCCGAGACCCTGCGAGACACCGCCGAAGCGACCCGAGCGGCCGATGACTCCACCCCGTAGGCCCGCGGCGTCGCGTCCCGCCTCGCGTCCCGCCTCCCGCGACACTGTGGCGCGCGGCCCTGCGCCGAGGCGCGTCCCGTCGTCGCGCCCCGCCAGCCCGACCCGCGGGCCGCGGGTGCCCGATTCCCGCGCCCGTCGCGCGGATGCCCCGGCCGGCCCCGCTGATCGGCGCCCGCCGGCGGCACCGCACTCGCCTCGCGGTGGCCGACCCGCGGTCCACGCGACGCGAGTGCGTCTCGTCGAGAGTGGGCGCGCTCGGATCACCGCGCTGCTGGTCGCGTTCACCCTGCTGTTCGGCGTCGTCGCGGTGAGGCTCGTCCACCTCCAGGTGTTGTCGGGCGACGAGCTCGCGCGCGACGCACTCGAACAACGGCTCGTCGACCGCACGATCCCCGCAGCGCGCGGGACGATCTTCGATCGCAACGGACGCGACCTCGCGCTCGACGTCCCGCGCGAATTCGTGTTCGTCGACCCGTCGATGGTCCGCGACGAGTATCGCAGCGAGTACGCCCGCCGCCTTGCTCCCGTCCTCGGGATCGACGCGATCGACCTCTACGAGGATCTCGGCGCGGCGACCACCCCTGCGGGAAAGCCGTTGCGGTTCCGTTACCTCTCGCGGACGCCCCTCACCGACCGCCAGGTGCGCCAACTCGACGTGCTCGGGCTGCCCGGCGTCGCAACCGTCACCGAGCCCGACCGCGACTATCCCGGTGACGACCTCGCCGCGCCGATTCTCGGTGCCGTGCAGCGCGAGCAGTACGGCCTGAAGGGCCTCGCCGGTCTCGAGAAGGTCTACGACGACGAGCTCACGGGGACGCCGGGGCGTGTCGTCTACGAACGAGATCGCGAGGGCCGCGAGATCCCGCACACCCGGCGTGAGCGGACGCCGGCGGTGCGCGGGAACGACCTGATCCTCACCATCGACAGCTCCCTGCAGAACCAGGTCGAACAGACGCTCGTGGACCAGGTCGCCGCGCAGCAGGCCCGCCGCGGCATCGCGATCGTGATCGACGTGCACACCGGCGACGTGCTCGCCATGGCGACCGCCCACGGTGCCGACGCGGACGGCCCGGCTCGACCCGCCGATGCCGAGGACCGCAACCGTGCGGTCACCGACGTCTTCGAGCCGGGGTCGACCAACAAGATCATCACGGTCGCCTCGGCGATGGACGCTGCGTGTGTCGCGCCGGAGTCCGTATTCGACGTTCCGGGTCGGATGGCGAACGGCGACGCGTTCGTCTCCGACGACCATGTTCACGGGCTCGAGCGCTGGAACACGCGCACCATCATCTCGGAGAGTTCCAACGTCGGGACGGCGATGATCGCCAAGCAGTGCTTCGATGCATCGGGCATGGATGCCGCGCTGCGCAACTTCGGGTACGGCAGTACCTCCGGTGTCGGATTGCCCGACGAGGAGGACGGCATCTTGAAGCCTCCCGACGAGTACTACTCGACGGGACTCGCGACCGCCTCGTTCGGGTACGGCATGGCCGCGACGCCGATGCAGGTGCTCGACGTGTACACGACGATCGCCAACGGCGGACGATCGGTGCAGCCGCGGATCGTTCGGGCGACCGTCGACGACGAGCGCGGACGACGCGAGCTCGAGATCGCGCCCGGGCGACAGGTCGTGACCGAACCGACCGCGACCGCGATGGCCGACATGCTGATCGGTGTCGTCGCGACGGGCACCGCGCCCTGCGCGTCAGTTCGGGGCTACGAGGTCGCGGGCAAGACGGGTACTGCCCGCAAGGTCGGCGCCGACGGCCGGTATCTCGAGGGTGTCAACGTCGCCAGCTTCGTCGGATTCGCGCCCGCACGCGCGCCGCGGCTCGCAGCGATCGTCGTGCTCGACGAGCCTGCCGGTCGCTACGGCGGCACGACCGCGGCGCCGGTCTTCGCCGAGATCATGCAGTTCGCCTTGCGCCAGGAGCGCGTCGTGCCGACGGCGGCGTCGACCGCACCGGCCCAGTGGGACGCCGCCGCGGCGATCGCGCGCGAGCGCGGCAACGACTGCTCGGTGCCTCACGGTGACGAGATCGACCAGATCCTCGCCGATCGCGCCGAGCGCGCCCGTGCGGCCGAGCTCGCGGCCGCGGCGGCGGCCGACCCGGAACTCGACCCCGCCGACGGCGATCCGTCGAACGCGGCCGATACCGTGGCCGGCACCGATCCCCCCGACGAGTGAGGCCTGCCGTGCGCTTGCGCGACCTCCTCGACGGAGTCGTCGACCCGGTGGTCGTCGTGGCCGGCTCCGGTCCGCCCGACGACGCGATACTCGATCGCGTCGACATCGAATCCGTCGTGGCCGACAGCAGACGAGCAGGTCCGAACGCGTTGTTCGCGTGCGTCGTCGGGGCGCGCCACGACGGGCACGACCACGCCACCGACGCAGTCCGATCGGGGGCCGCCGCCGTGCTCGTCGAACGGCCGCTGGACCTCGCCGCGGCTCGCAATGCCGGCGTCGCGCAGATCCTCGTGCCGTCGGTGCGCTGCGTCCTCGGGCCGATCTCGTCGCGGCTCGCCGGGGATCCGTCCCGTTCGCTGGCGGTGATCGGCGTCACCGGCACGAACGGCAAGACCACCGTGACCCATCTCCTCGAGGCGATCGGCACGGCCGCAGGACGGCCGACGGCAGTGCTCGGGACCCTCGGCGCTCGTTGGGGCGGCCGGACGATCGCGGCAACCTTCACGACACCGGAGGCACCCGACCTCCAGCGCGAGTTCGCGGCGATGCGTGATGACGGCGTCGACCTCGCCGCCGTCGAGGTCTCGTCGCATGCCGTGGCCCACCACCGCATCGACGGCACGACGTTCGCGGTCCTCGGATTCACGAACCTGTCGTCGGAGCACCTCGACCTCCACGGGACGATGGCCGAGTACTTCGCCGCGAAGGCAGCGCTGTTCGCTCCGCGCTTAACCTCCCGTGCCGCGGTCGTGATCGACGACGAATGGGGCCGTCGGTTGGTCGCGGACGCTCGCGCCGCCGGTCTCGACGTCTCGACGGTGTCGCGGAACGATCCTGCCGCGAGCGTCCATGCGGTCGAGTTGGTGACCACGGCGGCAGGTTCGCGGTTCGTCGCGATCCGCGAGGGCCGGGAACCGCTCCGCGTCTCGATCGCGCTCGTCGGCGACTTCAACGTGACGAACGCGCTCCTCGCGATCGCGTTGGCCGACGCCGTGGGGCTGGCCGACGAAGCGATCGTGCTCGGCCTCGCGACCGTTCGTGCCGTGCCGGGGCGCCTCGAACCCGTCGCTGATCCCTCCGGGCGTTCCGTGTTCGTCGACTACGCACACACGCCCGAAGCGCTCGCCACTGTGCTGCGCACGGCGCGTGCGCTCGCTCCCGGCGGGCGGGTGGTCGTCGGGTTCGGGTGCGGGGGCGATCGGGATCGCACCAAGCGGCCGCTGATGG